>DAOVCM010000018.1 GCA_030670015.1 Candidatus Bathyarchaeota archaeon | reverse complement strand
CTGTTCGTACCTGAACTGCATCTCGTATAGCCGGCGATAGAGGCCTCCTCTTTCAAGGAGTTCGTTGTGGGTGCCTCTCTCAACGATCTTTCCTTCGTTCAGGACTACGATGAGGTCGGCGTTCCGCACAGTTGAGAGGCGGTGGGCGATGACGATAGAGGTACGATTCCTCAACACTTTTTCCATAGCTTGTTTGATGATGAGCTCGGTATATGCGTCAATACTCGATGTGGCCTCGTCCATTATAAGGACCCGGGGATCCGCAAGCAATGCTCTGGCAAGGGAGATGAGCTGTCTCTGACCCATGCTCAGCCTGCTCCCCCGCTCTCTAACCTCGGTGTTATAGCCTTCAGGGAGCTTTTCGATGAACTCGTGGGCGCTGACTGCTTTAGTAACTGTTATAACTTCTTCGTCTGTAGCATCGATTCTACCATATTTTATATTTTCCATAATTGTACCCGAGAATAGATATGTGTCCTGAAGGACGATGGCCATCTGTCTACGGAGAGACGGTATCTTTATGTCTCGAAGGTCGTGATCGTCTACGGTGATTCGACCCTGCTGGGGGTCGTAGAACCGGTAGAGGAGGTTGATCATCGTTGTCTTGCCTGCGCCTGTGGGTCCTACAAGCGCGGTGGTCGTGTTGGGCTCGATGGTGAGTTTGATGTCCTTGAGAACGGGTTGCCCGGGGTAGTAGCTGAACGTGAGACACTCGTACACTATTTTTCCCTCGATACCTTGCAGCTCATACGCATCTGCGTCATCTTCTATCTCTATGTCTGTGTCTATAATGCCGAATACTCGCTCAGCTGCGGCTAGGGCAGACTGGACGTTGTTCCAGAATGTGCTTAGATCTTGAATGGGCCAGAAGAACCTGTTAAGGTAGGACATGAAACCAAAGAGGACGCCCACGCTGAGGGTGCCGTTCATAACCGCGGAACCGCCGAACCAGAGTACGATACAGTTACCTACGGCAGTGAATATACTGACTGCCGGCCAGAAGGCTGACATCACCTGTCCCGCCTGGACGTTTGCCTGCATGTTTGAGACATTGACCTGTTGGAACTCTCGGCGTGTCTCGCCCTCCCGACTGTAAGACTGGATCTCCTTCATGCCACTTACGCTCTCCTCCATCTTCGCGGAGACACTAGCAATTGTCTTACGGGTCTCCCTATACACCTTCCTCACCTTTCTACCCCATATGTACAGGAAGACTACCATCAGGGGGATTATACTGAAGGTGATAAGGCTCAGCCATGTGTTCATCCAGAGCATGATTGCGACGATTCCCACCAAAGTTATCAAGTCGGCTATGACGCTTGCCACGCCACTTGTAACCAGCTCTGTTATCTTGTCTATATCGTTCGTAGCTCTGGACACGATGCTGCCTACCTCTCGTTTCGCATAAAATTTAAGGGAGAGCATCTGAAGGTGGCGGAAGATGTCCATCCTCATGTCAAGCTCTAACTTGCTGCCAAGCCAGTTGACAAGATATCTATGACTAAACTGGGTGACGAAGGTGATAGCGTAGACGATAACGAAAGCTATACTTATGATAGTTAGACCTGCTGTATCCAAGTTGCTGATATATTTGTCTATAGCCAGGGAGAACATGTAAGGAGGAGCCAGATTTATCAGCGTTGACACCAGGATTGCCAAGATTAATGTCATGGATTGTCGTCGCTGCCGTGATATGTACTGAATCATCCTCAAGAATAGGACTCTATCGGGGATAGTTCGCTCATATTCTTCCTCCTCTTCTCCAAGCCGGTGACGCCAGTGACCACGCATACCCATATCTAGGCTTCCCTCCCTTCGTCTATCTCAGAAACCTGCGTCTCGTATAGTGACCTGTAGATGCCGTTCAGCTCCATCAACTCCTCGTGTCTGCCCTCCTCAGCTATGTTTCCATCTTCAAGAACTATGATGTAATCAGCTTTTTTTATGGATGAGAGCCGCTGCGTGATGATGAAAGTGGTTCTGTCCACTAGCAACTCGTCGAGAGCCTGCTGGATCTCGTACTCGGTCTGGGTGTCCACGCTACTTGTGGAGTCGTCCAAGATGAGGATCTTAGGGTTCTTCAACAGAGCACGAGCGATTGCAACGCGCTGCTTCTGACCCCCCGACAGGGTCACACCTCTTTCTCCTACTCGTGTGTCGTATCTGTCAGGTAATGAACTGATGAATTCGTGGATCTTCGCACGTCTCGCCGCTTTCACAACATCGTCGAATTTGACAACCTTAACCCCGTAGACTATGTTCTCCCACAGGGTGGTGGAGAATATGAAGGGATCTTGACGTACTATGCCAATGTGTTCTCTGAGGGATTTGATTGTGAGGTCCCTGATGTCTTTCCCATCAATTTTAATGGCGCCTTTGGTGACATCATAGAACCGAGGGATGAGGTTTATGATGCTACTCTTCCCCGAGCCGGTGGCGCCTAGAATGGCTATAGTCTCACCAGGTTTGACTTCAAGGTTTATATCCCTGAGCACCATGTTTTCTCCGTCATAGCTGAACCATACCTCCTCGAAGTTGATCCGGCCCTCGATTGTCTTTAGATCCTCAGCATCCTCTCTATCTGAGACATCGATCTCCGCGTCGATGATTTCAAATACTCGATCCCCCGCGGTTGTAGCCCGGACGAACATGGAAGTCATGAAGCCTATCATACGTATAGGGCGCATGAGACGGGCCAGATAGAAGTAGAAGGCTACCATGCTACCCAAGCTGAGAGTTCCACTGATTACCTGTCCACCTCCATGCCAGATGATCATAACAATACCTATGGAAGAGATGAAGCTCGCCAATGGCATGAAGAAGGCCCGTATCTTCGCCATGTTCACGTTGACATCAAAGTATTTCTCGCATTCTCTGTAGAATTTCTCTTCCTCGAAGGGCTCCCTGCTGAATCCGCGGACCACACGAACACCAGACAAGTTCTCCTGGATCACCGAGGTGATCACGCCGTTCTGTTCTCTGACAGCTCTCCAGAGGGGGCCTATCTTTTGGGAGTATTTTCTAGCTGCAAACAGAATGAATGGCAAAACCACCACGGACACAAGAGTCAGCTCAGGGTTAATTGACACCAGTGAGTAGATCACCATTATAGTGAGTAGACCTGAGGACAAGAGCATACGGAGCCCAAAGTTGAAGAACCTCCCTAGCATGTTGATATCGCCCGTAGCCCTAGCCATGAGCTGCCCCGTTCTCTGCTTGTCGTAGAAGCTGAATGATTGTTCCAGCAATGAGTTGTACATGTCCTGCCTAAGGTCAAATGACCCTTTCTGTGAGATGATCGTAGAGGCGTATCTCTGGAGATAATTGAATAGCCCTGTTATAGCTGAGATTGCTACAAGGGAGAGGGAGAAAACGAGGAGTGTAGCCTGGTTCGGGTCGAATCCAGACATGGATGCAACCCATGATACAATTGGATACAAAAAATTGAAAGTTACTCCCCCTATCCCTATGCCTGGTTTGATCGCTTTTCCAGCAGCAGCATCTCTCACGATATCAATAATACCGCCTATGACAGCAGGTGATAGAACATCCAGAATCGTGGTGAGGACTATTAGCATCAGGATGGCCTTGAGCTGCCAATGATGGGAAATATAACCGAAAATCCGCTTGATGGTATTCAGCCGCGGCTTCTGCTTCCTTTTGACCTCCCCACGGGAGATCTGCTGTCCCATCAATGTGTCTCAGCCTCGTTTGTTTTGAGTCTGAGGAGCTCTTGTAGCTCCTCGATGGCTTTTTTATGCTCATCGTCTTGGGCGAGTTTAATGTGGGAGATGATACGGACCAGAGACATGCTAGCATGTCTTCCTAGTTTAACAGGTTTTTTTCGTTGCTCTAAAGATTCCTCGAAGGCTTTTTGCTCGCGTAGATAACACGTTTGAATCAGTTCTTTAATCCTATCCTCTTTCCCCTCTGGAACATGGAGGTCGAAGGCTTCTAATCCGTCTACCAACCGTTGAATGGAGGCTTCCTGCCATGCAGAGTAATCCTCATCATCGGCGAGGGCTTCACTAAGAGAGTATGAGATATGGAATCTCCTTCCCACGCTTCTGTAGAAGGGCTGAACCATGTTCCGCACCTTTTCGCTTCTTGTCTCCTCCACCAGGCCTGCCTTCTTGAGTAGGCTCAGATGGTGAACGATGCTAGAATGGCTCTTGCCCAAGGCTTTAGCTAAACCTGTCGTAGACATCTCATGATGCACCAGTAGATGAAGCATCCTGCGACGGGTATCATCCGCGAAGAGTTTAGCCACCTCGGGGTCCTTGATGACATGCATTCCTCTACGCAAATTAATCGCTACACAATTCTGTAGCGTTCTATATAACTGTATTAGTACACTTCTGACAATCTACAAATTTTTAGGTTTGTGATTCATAGTCAGCTATATGAAGTTAAATCCTGACGCCCTTCTCAAGATAAGGGTTCTCGACCTCAGCCGGGTGCTCGCAGGACCCTACTGCACCATGCTTCTCGCAGATATGGGCGCAGAGGTCATCAAGCTTGAGGTCCCCAATGGAGGCGACGACTCACGCGAATTCCCACCCTTCAAGGAAGGAGAGAGCATTTATTACGTGAACCTGAACAGGGGAAAGCGGAGCATCACCATCAACCTCAAGCATCCTGAGGGAAAGCACCTCTTTCTTGACCTTGTGAAGAAATGTGACGTGCTCATAGAGAACTTTAGGCCAGGAACCATGGACAGGCTCGGCCTAGGGTACGAAGTTATTAAAAAGGAAAACCCAAGGCTCATCTACGCATCCATCTCAGGCTTCGGACAGACAGGCCCATACCGAAGCCGTCCGGGCTACGACATCATTGGCCAGGCTATGGGAGGCCTGATGAGCATCACAGGCTGGCCAGACTCCCCACCAACAAGAGCGGGCACAGCTATCGGCGACATCCTTAGCGCCCTCTTCTGCTGCATAGGCATACTTGCAGCCCTCCAGATCCGGGAGAGCACGGGCAGAGGACAGATGGTTGACGTGGCGTTAGTGGACTCCATCTTCGCCTCGCTGGAGAACATACCTCAGAAGGTCTTAATCGATGACGAGATTCCGACTCGGATAGGCAACCGGTACGAGTTTGTCTATCCATACGACTCTTTCAGAGCGGCTGACGGCTGGGTGATTATCGGCATTGCGAACGACTCGATATGGAATCGGTTCGTAGATACCTCCGGAATTATCAACCTAGCCGATGAAAAAAGGTTCAGTACAAATCATAGGCGCGTGGAGAATCACGAGTCTCTCAAGCTCCTAATAGAAGGGTGGACATCTACCATGAAAGTGATGGACATCGTATCGCTGTTAAACGAGCACAGGATCCCCGCTTGTCCAATCTACAATCTGAGGGATGTTTTGGAGGACCCGCACATAGCGGTGGCGCGAGGAATGACGGTAGAAATTGACCAACCAGGCATGGGAAGGGTTAGTTTACTCGGCAACCCAGTGAAGATGTCTGAGACAAACCCCTCACCGAGAGGCCCGGCACCCATCCTGGGAGGAGATAACGACTCAGTGCTACAGGAACTCCTAGGGATCTCGAAGGCCAAGACGGATAAGCTGCGAGACGAGGGGGTTCTATAGTATATCTATATGAGTATCGTGATTTAGAGTGTAATATATTTGCAGGTAGTAAGATGTGGTGGTCGTACTGAGTCCATATCTCCTTACTAAATATAGAAGAACCTTCATACAAGATCATCGCTTTTTTTTATTATTAACATATGAAAGTGACCAAATCTTATTTGATAATGTTCTCCGTTCGTCTTTTCGTACTTTAATTATACTATTGAAATTAATGGCGTAGTAACAGAAACGCGCTCAGTTTGTAGAACATATATGCAATGCACAGTCTACAGGTTTTTCTAAATACATTCAATTTCAAACCATGGAAAATGTTTGATATTAGGTGAACCAATAAAAACTTTGGATTGTACGATAAAATAAGTTTTGCAGGGCTAGAACTTCAAGAAAATGTGGAGTTTAATATCTACGGCTTCTACCGCCGGATCTTCTATCTCGTCCACCAAACCCGCCGCGATCGTATCTACTCTGCCGCTCGAACACTTTGCTCGAAAGATTGTTGTCAAGGTTCACATCTTCAAAAGGTGCAGATTCGAGTAGCTCGTAGCTGCCGAAGCGGCCTAGATTAAGTCGCATGGAGCCTCGGAACAGATTTATGTATGCGTCCTTGATGTTCAAGATCTGTTCTTCCTCAACCTCGTCTAGGACGTCATCCCAGAGCGTTAGGTAGATGCTTCCGGTTTCATCTCCAACAAGGGCTTCGGCAACCTTGTGGGTTGACATGTCCTTCCGTGATGTAACCTCTCGCGCCTCTGTTTTCGAAATAACCTTAACAACTGTGTACACTTTTCTCGAATACGAGTTTAGATCTCCGATCTTTACAAGCTCGCCTTCCTTATCTTCATATGTTGACATTTTATCTCTACTCTCACTTAGCGAGCGAACAAGTTACAGTGCACCATTTAAACATTGCGTTATTACAACAAGCAGGGTTTAACTAGACCTCTCTCGATACAGTTTTTACTAACAATTTGCGTTTATTTAACATGGGATGAATGTCCAAGTAACCTTGTAAGGTTTACCCATCCAAAGGCTTAATAGCCTATATGCTCAATGACACTTCACAATGTCTGAAGAAAACGTTGTATACATCGGTAGTAAACCCGTCATGAACTACTGCCTGGCCGTCCTGAGTGCACTTCAGGGTGGTGGCAGCACCGTTGCGTTGAAGGCAAGAGGTCGTGCTATAAGCACAGCAGTTGACGTGGCAGAGGTCACAAAGAACAGGTTCATGGAGAACCTAAATGTCCAGATGATTGAGATTGGAACTGAAAAGATGGAATCAATGGAAGGACAAATGAGGAACGTAAGCACAATCACAATCGTCCTGAAAAAGGAGTGAATAAACGAAAATAATTAGATGCAAAATTTTAAAACATCTATTTAACTCAGTATTTTCCTTAGGAAAATCTGGACATTTCATTTGCACACCGTTATATTTGGTTTGATATTAATCAGGTCTTTTCACATTAACTAATCATGGAAAGGTTATACAAACACGCTTAGATGAAAAGTAGCGAATATGTGAAAGCAATTGGCTCCGAGGTTAAATTGACTCATATAAATGTACATGTATGCCTCATAATCTTTATTGATACATACGCCTGAAGAAGCTACCTAGGCTCTGTGAGGATTACCGTGTAAGACAGATAATCATGTTCTAGCCATACATTAGTAAATGCGGCCTAAATATAGCATAATGCTATCTACAACTGCAAATAATTATGGGAGGCAATAGTCACTCGGCATTGGCATGCCTCTTCCTGAGATCAATTTCTGTTAGACCGAGCCTCTGCATGAGATCCGCAATCACAGAATCTAGGAATACTGAGACAGAAAGTTCAAACATCGTACCAAGCGGCGCATTGTCGTGCTCTCCAGTGATCTGCCTCCGATCATAGTCAAACTCCTGATCAATTTTAGTCCGCCCTTTAACAACTACAACCTCATCTGCGAAATTGACCAACGGAGACTCTGGGTGAGAGGTGACAGCGATGACCTTGGAGCCGATTCCATTTGCTACTTCGGCTTGGGCAACCACGGTTTTCGTCGTACCCGAACCTGAGATAGCTAATACAAGGTCGTCGGGAGTGAGGGATGGAGTGATAGTCTCCCCACTCACATAGACACTAAAGCCAAGATGCATGAGACGCAGGGCAAATGACCTTCCTACGAAGCCGCTTCGACCAGTACCGATGAGTAGGATCTTGTTTTCTCTAGCTTCTATGATAACCTCGATCATTTTTTCTATCTGGTTCTCATCGATTGTCTGTATGACGCCGTTAACACCAGATAGAATCCATTTAGAGACCTCTTTAACGAAGCTCATTGCACCTAGAACATATGTTACAACACATTTATTTTTAAATTACTGGTGTCGGGGATTAACCATGGCTTCACCCTGTATTTTAAAACTAAATATATATTGGTATTTACTCCCAATCCAAAACTTATATAAGAAACATAGAAGTGAACAATTGATCGACTCTCTAACCACGAAAATCGCGGCGAGAAGAAATTTCTCACGATGAAATAAGGAATCGTATGTAATTACCTAGAGATTTTTATCAGCTATATGACAGATTTCGTTCTCCCTCTTCAACACGTTGTCTATCGCAATCTCCGCTATAGCGGAGCTGTGCTCGGCGATGATCTTCAGGTCCCACGCGATCTCGCTGATGGCAACTACTAGGTCTTGGCTACCCCCGTTCTGAAACCTCTTTAAGAGGTTGCTCTCCTCCTTTTCAACGGTCTCGTAGAGATCGACGGTGTCGCTTGCGACAGTCAAATTCCCGTCAAAGATGCACTTCACTGCCTTGTCGAACATGGTGAAGGAGATCATCCCTATCTGGGTAAGCCGCTCGATGATTTCCTCGTCGCTTTCCTTCCTGATCTGCTGTAGGTCTATGATCCTTGTAGCGATATCGTGAACTCTGTCCCCAATCATCTCCAAGTACCAGGCTATGATGCTGTACTGGATGATGTCCATTGGATCTTTGATGCCGATGCCCTCAGAGACGAGGCGGGACTGCTGGGCGGAGGCTAGGAGGCGGGCAAGGAGCCAGTATATAGTGTCAGCCTCGTACTCTCTGGTGATGGCGTCCTTTGCCAGCTCCATGTCGTTTTCGATGAGGCTATCCAAAGTCTCCTTAAACATGATTGAGGTGAGGTCGTACAACCTGCGTACAACCGTCTCGACAGGAAATGTCTTTGGATCAATAGAACATTGAAGCAGGAGATGACGGCTGCTCTCCTCGATTATTCCAATGCCGAGCAGCCTCTGTGTCACCTTCCGTATACTCTCTATCTGCTCCCGCATGAGCCTATGGCTTGACTCCACCCTGAGGATACTTCGCCCCAGTACGTAGTTGCCGACAATGACCCTCGCGAGAACCTTGGTGTTGTCGCAGCGGTCCACGTTCACGACATAGACGCTGTGGTCCTCGATCTTACCGGGCTCAACGGTCAACCTGAGGGCACCCTCGCCCTCCTCAGAGATGAAGACGAGATCCCCCTTCTTTATTCCTGTCTTCTTTACCCAGTTCATAGGAAGGGAGACTGAAAGCGTCGAGTAACCAACCTTCTGCACCTTACGCGGCTCCATTGAAAATCACCCTTATTGTATATACTAAATCCAGCTAATATCGAGATAGTAATTATTAAGCTTTCCGTAGATAACCAACATTTACTGTATTTATATGATTATTGAAGGTGGGAGAAGGGGACCTATGGGCGGTATGAAGAACCTAACGTAGAGCGCCAGTGCGAGGGCTATAAGTGAGAGTGCGAGGGCGACGAAATCTTCCTTACGCATCTTCAGCTCGTAGAGGTTCGTTCGTGTGGTTGAGGCGCCGAAAGCTCTTGATTCCATGGCCTCAGCCAGCTCGAGGCTGCGCCGTATCGAATTAATGATGAGGGGTAACAAGATAGGTATGTATTTCCGAATTCTTGAGAGAAAGCTCCCTCTGTCAAGCTCCAGTCCTCTCGACCTCTGAGCGTCCATGATGGACTGGGCCTCATCGGCTAAGACAGGTACAAACCTGATGGCTGTTATGAAGGCGAAGTTAAACTCGAAGGGGATGCGCGCCTTCTCAAGGGCTAAGCTGAGTTTGTCCGGCGATGTTGTGAGGAAGAAGAGGGAGAAAGATGTGATGAGAGCGAGGAAGCGTACGGTCAACGAGAGGGCGAACTCGACGTTCTCTGAGGTCAGATGTCTTCCCCGGAAGAAATAGAAAGACAGCAGGTTCGATACGAAGATGATGATTGCCAGGAAGATGCCGCCCTTCAGGCTCTTAGCCCACTCCCTCTGTATCCTGCCTAGGAAGACAAGTGGGACCTGCAGTAGGAAGACGAACAACAGCGGGATCAGATCCATGAACATGATAGCTATAGTAAATATCACCAGCGTCATCAGAAACTTGAT
>DAOVCM010000198.1 GCA_030670015.1 Candidatus Bathyarchaeota archaeon | reverse complement strand
CTCTCCTCGTTGAAGGCAGGGATACAAGCGACCACAAAAGGCTTCTCCACGTTCCCTGCTCCGTCTGAGTCACACATACTTCGACGCTTCCACCAGCAGGTCTCCGATGGCGGGTCTCCTGGAGGGTTGAGGCTCTAGATTATCAGCCACATGCTTGTGATGCGGGAAGGTCTCAACATAGGGATAATGCGGCCGGTTATCATATCTCAGAATCAACCTCCCCCCGGCATCTTGAAGGTGGTAGGCGTACTTCCCAACCTCACCGCGTAGCCGATACTCGAAAAGGTGGAGCTCGCCGCCGTTTATGAACCTCGCGACCAGCCTGATATACCCCTCATCGCCGATCCTCAGCCTGCTGACGACACTGACCTCAACAACCAGCGGGTGACGCCTTACCGCGTCGATGAGTTCGTCGAATTGATCTTCCAAGCTCAAGATAGGATCTCTTTTAGGGCCTCTTTCTCCTTGGAGAGCCTCTTCAACAGGTCTATACAGGTCTCCCACTCGAGGAAATCAACATCATCTTCAAGAACACCCTGACCGCTCCTCTCCGTAAACTCCATCGACGAGAACCCATACTTCTCCTCGAAATCCTTTAATCTCAACTGAAGTTTACCTATCGTCTTATCCACATCGCTCAACCTAAGACTGAGGCTGCTGAGGACCACCCTCTTAACCTCCTCCTCCGGAAGCTTCGTGCCAACGACCTCAATCTTAGCCGATACGTCCACCCCTATTCAATTTAGATTTGCACGCCACTTCTTAAAACTACCTTTGACACACCTACCAACGCGCGCAGCCCTGCAGAGGATGCCAACAAACCAATGGCGATTGCACCCTTCGGATCCCGGGAACCATCATCACAAACAACAACCCTGTCAACGTACTTCAAAGCCCTAGCCACAACGCCGCTTATAGTTCTCTTCCCGTTAAAAGCAGAAATACAGGCGACGACTAGAGGATTATCGTTCACTCAAATACGCCCTTTTCGGGTCATTCACGTCTAACATATCTTTGGACTTCTAAGCTACGTCCATCGGCTCTAGTCGCGGTATCTCCAGTCCGTCAAAGTGTCTATCAAACGATATTATAGCATCTGTCTTCACGGAGAGTGCAGACGAGTACTGTATTGCATCATCCATGTCCAGGCCACATTCAGCCGCGAGATCCACGGCCTTCACCTCCTCAGATATGCTTGTCGGATAAACGTAGAGCCCCTTATATCCTAGGAGGCTCAGGAGAAACGTTCTAAGCTCCTTCAACCGACCCAACCCGTTCATGACAACGATTATAGAATGGACGGAAAAATCCGTCACAATACCCCTCTTCTTCCCGTCCCTGAGAAAACCGAGGAACATCTTACACTCATCCTTCCGCGCCCTAGAGAGGAGGACCTCGAAGAAGATGTTCGTGTCAACCAGGTACATCGCCATGCACCTTCGTGATCCAGAGCCTATTCACCTCATGTTGGAGCTCAACAGCATCTAATTCAACATCCGAAAGCAACCCATCTATAGCCTCCACAGGATCACCCTCAAAACCTAACTTCTCCCCTTCAACGACCGAGATCCAGCGGATGACAGCCTCCTCCAACGCTCTACTCAACGCCCCCTTACCGAAGCCAAACCTTCTCATAGCAAGCTCCCTAAATTTGCGTTCAAGCTTTTCATCAACCTGAGCCCTCAACACCATGCCTTATCCCCAAATTTCCATATTGCTATTTAGCAATATATACATTTTGTCTTAAATTGGTCGCCATCAAACAAACATATTTTACTCATGCCGCACCACCACTACCCCCAGCCCTCCTGCGACCTCACCCGTCAGATCCACGGAACTATCATCATACACCACAGCCCTGTCAACGTACTTCAAAGCCTTGAACACAAAGCTGCGTTTACTTCTCTCCTCGTTGAAGACGGAGATACAAATAAAGGCGAAAGGCTTGCTTTCAGCTATCATCTTTCAATTTTTATTATTCCTGTTACAACGTACACGGTTCATCTAATCGTCCCCGAAGGCGTATTCATATTAAGCATTGTTAAATACCTGATGAAATTAAAGTCATAGACCCAGTCTTTTGCCCTCTCGTACCCGAAGCAAACGGCTTGCTCAGCAATCTTTCTAGCCTCTTCCAACCCAAAGGACTCCATATGCCTAACGAACCTACTCTTCAAAGCCTTCTTCAGCTTCGCCAAAATCTTCACTATCACATCGCCAAGTAATGCACCACGTACCTTGTCCACGACACGGCTCGTTAGATTCAATATTCCACGGTCGGTATAATCTAGGGCACTATACCAGACGCCTCTTCGAATCGCTCTCCTCCTAACTGCCTTGAGGAAGTTGCGAGTGAACATCACACTACATTGTACTACTAATAAATAAAGTGATTCTCGGATAAGCTCTCAGGATTCTTCTTCCTCTGTCGTCGTCTCCGCCTCAACCTCAGAATCCAAGTCTAAGTCCAAGTCCTCCAGAGGGATCGGTGGGGGAGTCGTGGCAAGCGTGTACCCTATCCATGCAATGATTACCAGCACTGCTGCAAGGGCAGCGAAAGCTGACACCTGAATTGTAAGCCAAGCCCAGGGAGACATGAAAACCAAGTAGAAGTAAGCGACTACTCCTGCTATGCTTCCAATGAGGATGCCCCAGCCCAATATTTGATCGTTGCTCATCTTGAATCTTATTTTATTGACTTCTTCTTGTTTATAAAACTAGTCCCTTTCTCGTGAAATTAAACAATATATGCATTATATTCTTAACAATTCTGGTTGAAGTATATTAGAATAGTTGAGACATCAACATCTGTAAACTCATAGATCAACCCTCATAAGTAGGGCTAAAATCTATAGAGTATATTGATTAACTTTGTTTTCTAATGGCAGGCGTGATAAAGGATGTGAATAACTTTAAGATATTTAAGAAAAAATGGTGGAAAAATGAAAATATTAGGATAGTTCCTCGAGTTGTTCAATGAGATATAGAATGGCCTGACCCAGTATAGCCATCTCCCAGCTATCTGATTCGGAAACCATGTTTAATCCGAGCTTAACTGCTTCGACCCCCGCATCAGGAGGTGAAAAGGGGTC
>DAOVCM010000159.1 GCA_030670015.1 Candidatus Bathyarchaeota archaeon | reverse complement strand
CGGGCTATGGCTCCTCTGATGAGGTCGAGAGCCTTCAGGGTCGCACCCTCGTGATCCTCCTTGTGGACCCAGCTACACTGCTCACGTATATTCACGATCTCCAGGAGCGCTGGGTTGAGCCCAACCTCCTCAAGGTTAGCTTTGAAGGTCTCCCGGTGCATGTTAGGTGTACAGCAGGCCAGGACGACCCTGTCCAGCTTCTGCTTCTCAACTGCACTTTTTATAAATTCAATTGATGGACTGGAGCAGAGGTAACGTTCCTCTCTGACGTAGGCAACCTCAGGCTTCAGCAGTTTAGCGACGCTGGGCACATCGACGACATCACCAATATTTCCGCCACACTCACAAACCCATACGCCTACTCGAAGGTCTTCTCCCATCTGCCTCACTGCCTACAGCAGCTTCAGCTGGTGCTCCAGCGTTCTTTTACCCCGGTACTCGGGGAGCAGGATGGGGGCCACGCGATCTGTCTTGATGCCGGCGGACATGAGCAGCTTCTCGTACTGTTCGAGATGATTCAGCGTCAGTCTGCCGATTGTAGTTTTCTTCGCTCTCTCAGCTGCGTATCTCCCAGCTCTCCTGCCGAAGACATAGAGGTCTAGCTGGGAGTTGCCCATGAGCCTGTTCTTGCCATGGACGCCCCCCGCCACCTCGCCGGCTACGAAGAGGCCTGGGATGTTGGTCTCACAGTGGGCGTTCATCTCGACGCCGCCATTCTGGTAGTGAAGGGTTGGGAAGACAAGCATCGGTTCCTTCCGGACATCGATGCCGAACTTGTTAAAGTTACGGAGCATGGCGGCGAACTCCCTTTCAATTGTACCCTCACCGTTGATGACATCAATAAGCGGAGTGTCGAGCCAGACGCCTCTCATCCCGCTAGGGGTGATGACCCCGTTATCTCTGCCATAGCACTCCCGGATGAGGGCTGACGCCTCGACGTCACGGGTCTCAAGGGGGTATACGAAAAGCTCACTGTTCTTATTCAGAGGCTGGGCGCCCCTTGCCCTCAGCTTCTCTGTGCAGAGCTGGCCCACGATCTGCTCAGGGTATGCGGCGCCTGTTGGGTGGAACTGTGTTGAGTCTAGATCCCTGAGCTTTGCACCTACATGGTAGGCCATAGCGATGCCGTCCCCTGTTGCTCCGTAGTGGTTGGTCGTCTCGAATCCCTGTATGTGGAGCCTGCCGAATCCTCCTGTCGTCAGCAACGTTGACTTGGCACGGGCCACCATGTACTCGTCGGAGTCCATGTCGTATAGAACGGCACCGGCAACCTGGCCTCGTTCGTCCATGAGAAACTCGACGGCTGACGTAAACTCGACGTAAGGGATCTCCTTGTTCAAGAACTCGTCAACGAGCACCCGAGTGATCTCTAAACCAGTATAGTCTTTGCAGCTGTGCATACGCTTCCGGCTTGTACCGCCTCCGGGCGCAAGCTGCATCGTACCGTCAGGGTTCTTATCGTACATGACCCCGAGCTCCTCATGCCACCTGATGACCTCCGGTCCTTCTTTAACTATTATCTCCACGAGCTCAGGCTTGTTCTCGTAGTGGCCGCCTCCAATGATATCCAGGTAGTGGAAGGTGGGGCTGTCATCGAGGCCGTCTGCCGCCTGGATACCGCCCTGACTCATCTTCGAGTTTGCATCCCCGAGTCGAAGCTTCTGAGCCATGAGGATCCCTTCGAGATCTACGCCGTTCTCCAATGCGAGGAGGGCGGCGCTCAAACCGGCTCCACCTGCCCCGATAACGAGTACATCGAGGTCATAGGTGACTTCTGAGAGATCGATGTCGCCGGGTTTCAACACAGAATGAGCCTCAAGGATGTCGGCAACCTCGTGAGGCATGAGCTCCCCCTTGCTGAGGCCTATTCTTAGAACTCGTTTCTGGTCAAGCTTGTAATCAGGATGCCAGTCCCTTAGGATGTTTTCCTTCTCCTCCACCGTCATGCCCCTGAAGCTCTTTCCGACTCTATCCTGCCTGGTCTCCTCTACAATCTTCAAGGACTCCTGCATAGAATCTGGGTATACGCTCATCTTTACAACCTCTTCTCCCTTTTCTCATAGCGCTCCTGAAGTGTTTCCCTGTCAAGGTTCTTCAGCTCCTCAATCTCCTCGTCGAACTTACCGGCGTCGACCTCCTCAACTCGTTTCTGGACATGCTCTACCGGCCCCTCTACATACCTGCTGTACAGCCTCCTAGCCAGCTGCCCCACGTTGTAGGGTACTATCTCGGCTGGGCATCGGACGGCGCACAGACCACAGCTGAGGCAGTCAAAGCTAAGCTTCGCCGCCTCCTCGATGTCCCCCCGAAGGGCTGCCTGGACGTAGTCCATGACCATAATGTCCTGGGGGCAGGCCTTGGTACAGGTGTTGCAGCTGAGGCACCTAGCGATCTCCGGATAATATTCGAGAAATGTACTGGCGTCTGGCCGCAACCTCTCCAAGTTGTAGATCTTCTTTTCAGCAGGACTGAAAGGTATCTGGGCGATGTACATACCATCTTCCACGATTTTCTGGCATGCCAAGGCACCCTGCAGCTTGTAACTACCCTTGGTCCGGTAGATAGTTGCACACGCCCCGCAGAAACCGCCACGGCAGCCTGCTCCCCGCTTGAACTGGTGTCCGGCGTACTCCATAGCCTTCATAATTGTGAGGTCTGCCGGTACATTGTGCTTCTTGCCCATCACGTAGATGGTTACCATATCCGATTCGTTTGTTTCCATAATAATCTCCCCTAGATGAGCCCTCTCTCCTTAAGGACTGCCCTCGGATCAGGATCGTTCAACCCGAACCCAACCTCCTCCTCGCCAAGACCAAAGGAGAGAGCCATCAGCTGCGTGTAGTAAACAACAGGTATAGACTGGAAATCCATGAAGAGCTTCCTCATCTCCTTCTGCCTACTCCCCAGGTTAAACTCACAAAGGGGGCAGGCAGTCGCGACCACGTCGGCGCCAGCCTCCACTGCCTGCCTGAGAATTCTGTGAGACAGGTCGGCAGCGACCTCCTTCATATGAACCGTGAGGTAAGCCCCGCAGCACTTAGTTTTAAAAGGGATGTCCACGACATCAGCGCCGAGGGCCCCAAGGAGACCCTCCATGATCTGAGGGTTATCAGGGTCATCTATTCCTAGCCCCCTCGGTCTGAGAAGTAGACACCCATAATAAGGCGCTACCCTCAGCCCTGTGAGGGGCTTCTTCACCACGTCATTGACCTTGTCCCAACCCTCCTGATGGATGACCTCTAGGAAGTGGACTACCTCAACGCTGCCACGGTATTCGGGTTCCTTCTCCATGTTGTCAATGATCTTTTTCATCTTGTCAGGATCACCCTTAGCAGCCACATTGGCCCGTTTTAGGGTGTTGTAGCACATGGCGCACTGGGTGACGACTCTCCTGTCTTCCACCGAACCCTCCGCGTTCATCTCCTCGACACGGACCAGATTCCTGATCGGGGCGAGGTAGTGCATGACATCATCCTTGGCCAAAGCATGGACTGTGCCACAGCAGTTCCATCTGGGTAACTCGATGAGATCTATGTCGAGTATGCTGGCGGCAGCGACGGTTGAAGTATCAAAATTCTTTGCTGTGGTCTTCAGTGTGCACCCAGGGTAATAT
>DAOVCM010000106.1 GCA_030670015.1 Candidatus Bathyarchaeota archaeon | reverse complement strand
CGAGGAGATCATTGTGCCACCTTCGCCAGGGGTGCTCTCTGCCTTCGGATTTCTCATGGCGGACCTCATACATCATTATGTCAGAACACAATACTTGAGACAGGATGAAGCCTGTGCAAAGAGACTTGAAGCTATGTACATCGAGTTGGAGGATATCGGCAGAGCACAGCTCAACGAAGACAAGGTTCCAGCTGAGAATATGCACATGCAAAGGTCAGTCGACATGCGCTACATTGGCCAGAGCCACGAACTGAACGTGCCCGTGCCAGAGAAGATCAGGGACGGCGACTTTAGGGAGATCATCGAGCAATTCCACCGAATTCACAAGATGCATTATGGTTACCTAATGCCTGACGAGGAGACCATTTTCATAAACTTTAGGCTCGCTGCCACCGGGATCAGACCCAAACCAAAACTGAAACCCATAGACCCACTGAGACTTGATTCAGAGGAGTCATTGAAAAATGTTAGGCGCGTTCACTTCCGAGACGTAGGATGGGTGGATTGCAGTGTGTACGCGAGGAGTCGTCTATCCCCGGGAGATGTCGTTCAAGGACCATGTGTGATAGAGGAGTGGGATTCCACGACCATCGTGAACGGGAGCTTCCAAGCACGGCTCGACTCCTTCGGTAACATATTCATCAATAAAAGGGGAGGAGGCCGCTAGAATTGGTTGAGGTCGATCCTGTAACCCTAGAGGTTATGAAGAACACGCTGTTCTCCATCGCAGAGGAAATGGGCGCCGTCCTTGTAAGAGCTGCATACTCGACTAACATAAAGGATAGGCGGGACTGCTCGTGCGCCCTCTACACTGGTCAAGGTCAGCTCGTAGCCCAGGCAGAGCACATCCCTCTTCACCTTGGCATCATGCCTTCAGCCGTCAAGGCCCTCCTCATCTATTGCGAGGAGAATGTCATCGACATGGAGCCTGGCGACGCCATACTGTTCAACGACCCTTTCCTCACGGGCTCCCACACATGGGACCTGATGGTCGCCTCTCCAATATTCCATGAGGGAAAGATGATAGCGATAATCGGCAACCTCGCACACCACGTCGACATTGGCGAGCATAAAAGTCACGTCCCACGTGAAGCCTTCGACGAGGGTCTAAGAATCCCACCTGTGAAAATCCAGAAAAGGGGAGAATTAGACAAGGAGATCCTCCGTTTCGTGAAACACAATGTAAGAGTGGAAGAGGTTGAACGGGATCTACTGGCCCAGCTGGGGGCGAATAGGAGAGGAGCTGCCAGGATGACAGAGCTCGTCCAGGAAATCGGAGTCGACCAAATGAACCTGTACATGGACGAGTTAATCAACTACACCGAGCGGAGGCTAAGGACCGCCATCTCTCAACTGCCCCAGCGAAAAGCATCCTTCGAAGATTTCATCGAGGGCGACGGCATCGATGACAACCTTGTAAAAATCAGGGTGACGGTCTCCGTCGAGGGCTCCGACATCCACATGGACTTCACAGGGACCGACCCACAAACGGAGGGACCCCTGAACTCACCTCTACCGGTGACCTTGGCATGCGCAGGATACTGTGTTAAGTGTCTCACCGACCCTGAAGCCCCTAGCAACGAGGGCGTCTATAGGCCCATTCACATTGAAGCACCTGACGGCTCGCTGGTTAATGCATCCTTCCCAGCTGCCGTGAGCTACGCCAACTCTGTCACCTGCATGAGGATTGTCGACGTCATCCTCGGGGCCTTCGCCCAGATCGTCCCTGACCGGGTGTGCGCCGCCGCGACAGGAACGATGAATGCCCTCAACATCAAAGGCCTCGACCCCCGCTCCAACCGGTTCTACGGCTATGTAGAGACCTATGCAGGCGGTTGGGGTGCTATGAATGGCTTGGATGGCCTCGATGCGACCCATACACACATGACGAACACGATGAACGCGCCTGTCGAGGCTATCGAGATGGCATACCCACTACGTGTGATCAGCTACAACGTCATTAAGGACAGTGAGGGAGCGGGTGAAATGCGGGGAGGAGTTGGTATCAGAAGGGAGATCGCCGCCATAGACCACACGGCGACTCTAGGAGGGCGCGGTGACAGATATAAAATAAAACCCTGGGGACTCGCTGGCGGAGGGGAAGCCTCAGGTTCACGGTACATAAAAGTCCACTTAGATGGTCGTGCCGAAAAGTTACCATCGAAGTTCCAAGGTGTACTCATCAAACCAGGTGAGAGAATCATCATCGAGACGGCTGGGGGCGGAGGATGGGGCAACCCCTTAGATAGGGACCCCCTTTCAGTGCAAATGGATGTAGTGAATGGTTTAATATCCCCTAAAAGGGCGAGAGAGACGTATGGTGTCATAATTGACGGGGAAACCTTCAAGATGAATTTTACGGAGACAAGAACTCTCAGGACAAGAAGTTGAAATAGCTCTCCGTAGGCTCTTGTAAACTCACCCCATCCCGCAGTACGCTTTACAAAATATATTTACACATTTGGAAAGAAGCACCAGTGAGCACGAGGGCGATTTCAATACACCATACATCCCTTGGTGTCGAGAGGTGCTTTTTCAGCGTTCGTTCTTCTCTATTGATGGCTTCCACTGTGTCCTAAGCTAGATCAACTCAGGAAGCAGTCGAAAAAGACAATATATAAGCAACTGATCTAACTTAAACTCATTAGTATTGACTTCCCCTGTACACAAACAGGGTGATGAAACCTGTCATCGCCTTCTAAAAGATTAAATATTGTTACTGTTTTTTCGTATTTAGGGTGTACACGACTTGAGTTCGAAATATCTTGAGGAACTCCTCAATCTTCCTGTACAGACAAATATGAGACTCACGCCGCCTACTATCTCAGCATCAGATCCCATCTCCATCGCGGTAGACAAGAGGATAAAGGAGAACATCGGAGCTGTCATCATCGTGGAGGAGGGCCGACCGGTGGGAATAATTACCGAGAAAGATGTGTTAGAGAGAGTCGTCAAGCCTCAGAAGGATCTAGGTCAGACGTTAGCGCAGGAAGTAATGTCGAAGCCTCTCATCTCGATTGAGGCCAACCAACCGATGAAGAAAGCCCTGGAGCTGATGCGGAAACATGAAATCAGGAGACTGCCCGTCACAAAAAAGGGCGCTCTAATAGGAATAATCTCTGAGAGGAGGCTGTTGGAGGTCGCCTTCCTCGTGGCGTAGCAAGCACGATCAATCTCTTATTCCTATCTACCTTCATATTTTTCACTAATTCCTTCTTTTGATACAGAAAGGGAAATGCCGACGAAATCCTCCTACATAAACACGTCCAAACTTGTGCGTTTAGATAAAATGGAGGATAAATACTTAGTGAGGATTATGGCTCGCTTGACAACAGTATCTGTACACAATTATGGTGGGCCGGGCCGTGTTCACCCCAAATATCGGGTGAGTCTTAATTCATAACAATTTCGCGTGCCCGTACCGGGGTGGAATTTGAACTCACGCTCTCTATCCGGCCCGGGCGCCGGTGTTGCAGCTCTTTTAACCGGATTAGGGTAAATTGTTATTTTGAATTAGAATATTTTTGAGAAATCGTCGTAGACACTTCTCCTGTGACCTACATATAAAACGATTACTTGCTTCTTCTCCATTTCTATCTCGTATACTGCGCGATAATCCCCTATCCTCAGGCTCCAGAAATCTGTGTACCTCAACTTCTTACCTAACTCTTCCGAATTGTTTCTCAGATCTGCCAGCTTCGCCTTGATCCTTGACCTAATGGGCTCCGCAATTTTATTCAGCTCTTGTGAGGCTTTCGGATGTAAGAGGATGGAAAAAGTCACTATGATTCCTCGAGGGGAATCAAGGTCTCGGGGTGCTTCTCAGTCTCTTCGCTCCTGATCTTGAGCATCGTCAGGAAACTCCGGGTCTTCTCCCGTTCCTCGTATAGGCTTATTATGGTCTTTATCGCGTCGCTTCGACTCTTGAACTTTCCTTCCTTGACCCACTGGTCCAATTCCTCAATGATCTTCGGGGGTAGTCGCAATTGAACCTGAGTCAACATTAATCGTAAACAGAATTGTTTACATGGTTATTAAACATTTCTCAGAGTCGATCAAGTTCAACTCGTTTAAAGGAGAAAGAGTGCCGCGCGCGCCAGCTTGTAACGTAATTTCATCACTTTCCTGTGTGACGATAAGTTAAAAGCTGGATAAGCCCAATTACTTGCGTACACCTGGTGCACGGATAGAATTAAGCTTATCCAACATACAAATCAACTGCGGTATACGGAGAAATGCAAATTACGTTACATGCTGGCGCGCGGACCCGGCGCGAACAATCTCTCTTTATACACCCACACAAGATTTGATATGTTGCCGCTCCGCAACCAATCCTGAATGATAATGTCTAAAAAACAAAACATCTTATACGTACAGACCAGCGGAACAGACCAACCTGCGAGACTCTACGCCCCCTTCATATTAGCCACTACAGCAGTCGCGATGGGATTAGAGGCCACAATCTACTTTCTCATCAAAGGAATAACCGTCGTCAAGAAAGGAGAAGCAGAGAAGATACAGCTAGGAAGCTTCCCAAGTGTGAAAGAGGTTATGGATCAAGCCATTCAAGCCGGTGTGAAACTTATGGTCTGTGAGCA
>DAOVCM010000252.1 GCA_030670015.1 Candidatus Bathyarchaeota archaeon | reverse complement strand
TCAAAGAGGCGATTGGTATCCTCCACCACAAGCATATAGGCTCGGTCATAGTCGCCGATAAGAACCGGAAGTGTGAGGGAATATTCACAGAACGGGATGCCATCCGAGTCATAGCCACAGATGTCCCCTTGAGTACGCCTCTCAAGGAGGTCATGACGAGAAATCTCAGAACCGTCCGTGAGGATGCTACTTTTGCTCATGCTAATAGAATCATGAATTCGTATAATATACGACACCTACCAGTACTCGATGAACAGGGATGCATAAAGGGCCTACTGAGTCTCAGAGCGATCTTGGATGAGCTTTTCAACGTGCACACGGGCACAGGGTAAGAAACCTCGATGCAACACTAGGAGACATGATCCATGAAGCGCTTTGAAGGCAACCCGATTCTCGAATCAGTGCCAGGACATTACTGGGAAACCCGAACAGTGTTCAACGCTGCCGCTCTCTATGCCGGGGAAAGAGTCCATATCCTCTACCGTGCGATAGGGGACGATGGTGTTTCACGACTTGGGTACGCAGTATCCTCGGATGGATATACAATCGACAAGAGACAGCCTGAACCCGTGTTCGCGCCGTCAAACTCCCATGAGAATCTTGGGTGCGAGGATCCGAGGCTTATCCAGATGGATGGAGAATGTCTGATGACATATACAGCCTATAGGAACAGTCCTATGAACGCGTTCCAGGTCTCCCTGACCAAGGTCGATCTCGAAGACCTCCTATCTGGCAGATGGAACTGGGGAGAGAGGTGGCTGCCCTTTGAGGGTATCCACAACAAGAATGCGGTGATTTTCCCTAGGAAGATAGAAGGACGCTATGTGATGTATAGTCGTATCGACCCTGACATGTGTGTGGCTTACTCTGAAGATCTAAAGTATTGGTGCGGCCTCAAGGCCGTGATGCATCCCAGACCCAAAAGTTGGGACTGTCTGAAGGTTGGAGCCGCAGGGCCGCCCATTGAGATCAATGAGGGCTGGCTATTCATATACCATGGAGTGGACTTTGACTACGTCTATCGTCTCGGCGCACTGTTAATCGATAAGGATGACCCTGAGAGAATCCTCTATCGCTCGGAGAAGCCGATACTGGAGCCCCAAGAGGACTATGAACGTTTTGGCAAGGTGCCTAATGTTGTCTTCAGCTGTGGGAGTGTCCTGTTGGACGGTCGGCTCCTAGTCTACTATGGTGGTGCCGACACGGTGTTGTGCGGAGTCGAGTACGACCTAGGGGAACTGCTACCTTAGTTCTGTCCTGTTTTCCTAGTCACTCTCTATTGGTGTTTCTTATTCAGAGCCTCTATCTCAAGGCGCGCCAAGAGGAAGGAGATCGCAGCCTCGGCCCCTTGGTTTCTGTTAAGCCCTTCAGGCGTGATTCCGTCGTAGCAGCCGCTAGTGGCGGGATTGTAGACTATTACCTTCTTCGAGTTCTTTCCCATAAACCACTCAAAGGCAGTATAGGCTATCTCAAGATACTTCTCTTGTTTAGTTGCTTGAAAGGCTGTGGATGCAGCCTCTACCATGCATGATGCCTCAATGGGCTGTTGATCGTAGAGCGCCTGCTCTCCACCCCTCATAAGCCAGGATCGATTCCCTACAGGATGGAACACATCCTGAATGATTTGTTTCTCTGCGAGAAACCCAAGGGTCTTCTCGGCGATGCGAAGATAGGCCTGTTCTCCTGTTGTCTGATAGGCCCTGAAGAGTGACTGAGGGAGCCGAGGATTGGCATAGGTGAGGTATGGCTCAAACCACTGCCAGGAGGATGTAGACTCACACCTATAACCCTCACAGAGTCGATTAGCCAGAAGGGTCACGTTCAACGGAAGGTTCTTGTCTTGAGGGAACGCCTTTGCATAGTGGTAGAGGCCCAAGATGGCGAAAGCCCGGGTCCGGGGTGAGTCAGACTTCAGTGCCCAGATAAGGCCCCTGTCGAAGATCTCTTTCGCCGACATTCTGAAGTCCTCGGGAATTGGGGTGTCTTGAGTGTAACCCGAGGCCCAGAGGACCCGGCCTAGTGAGTCCTGCGACCCCTTTCCATCGAGGAAGCTGCGATCGTACCCCATATAGTTATGGACCATCCCATCATCTTTCTGCATATGGAAGAGAAAACTCAGATAGGTTTCTGCAAGCCTTGACACTGGCTCCTCCCGTCGTAGTATATAGTACTTGAGGACAGCCACAAGAGCACGGGCATTATCATCAGTCGTGTATCCCTCCTTTCTGTTAGCGACTGCGAATTTGGCGTGTTGGAGGATGCCTGTGTCATCGGTCAGAGCCTGTAACCAACTGAAGTTGATCGAGGGGCGCTTTATGGGAACCATCCTCCTATTCATTGAATCACTTCTCTAAACAGGGAAACATATCTGGAGGCCACGCAGGACCATGTCATGTCACGACTAAACTCGTATGCTAGTTTTTCTGTGCGAGCTTTCAGCTCTGGGTCTTTCAAGAGTCGTGTGATGCATTCAGCAATGGAACGGGGGCTTCTGAATTTACTTAACAATCCGCGTCCCTCATCTAGGACTTCCAAGGCGTAGTAGAAGGGTGTAGAAACAATAGCCTTTCCTGCCCCTAAGGCATAGGTGACTGT
>DAOVCM010000179.1 GCA_030670015.1 Candidatus Bathyarchaeota archaeon | reverse complement strand
TGAAGCATTTTAGAAGTTATTAAAATGGAAATGAGTGCACAGAAAGACTTTAAACTACAGTCCGTCTTTCCAAAGTGGAACCTGAGTTTTATCTTGGGTATAGCTTCCATCATGAAGCATCACACTGAAGGTTCAGATGATGAGCGAAAAGGAAGAGAATGAAGTTCCTGAGGAAGAGGATGTAGAGAAACAGGAGCAAGAAGTTATGTCAGAAAAGGAGCCAGGGGAACTATCAGAGGAACCTCTGGGGACGTCATCTACTGAGGAGTCGGAGGACGAGACGGAGGAGGCTTCTGAAGAGGTTGATGAGCCCGACGAGGACACGATTGTGGAAGGAGACTTTCTCCTGGTTGAGATGACTGGAAGGACTGTTGAAACTGGAGAGGTCTTCGACACCACCGATGAGGAGACGGCGAGGACGGAGAATATCTATAGTGAGGACAGCGTTTATGGGCCTAAGTTGGTGGTTGTCGGCGAGGGATGGGTCCTCAAGGGTCTGGACGACCGGCTAGCGGGGCTGAAGGTTGAAGAAGAGGCGGAGGTTGAGATCCCTCCCGCGGAGGCTTTTGGTGAGCGCTCCCCGGCGAATGTTAGGATGATGCCGTTCAGGGTTCTCCGCTCCAAGGGCATCAACCCTACCGTCGGAGCTCAGGTCGAGGTCGACGGGAGGTCTGCCACGGTCCGCAGTGTCGGCGCAGGCAGGGTGCAGCTCGACTTCAACCACCCACGGGCTGGCAGGAAGATCGTATACAACATTAAGGCTACTAAGCGGTTCAGGGATGACGAGGATAGAATTAAAGCTCTTATAGGCCGCCGGTTTCTCGGTATCGACGTGGACAAGTTCAAGCTGAAGATGTTAAAGAAGAAGATCAGGATTCAGATCCCAGATGAGATCTTCTTCGGGGAAAACATCCAGGTTGCTAAGCGAGGCGTCGCCCTCGACATCCAGAAGTTCTTCTCTGACTTTGATGAGATCGAATACACCGAGGTCATCAAGAGAAGCACCTGACGCTAGAGAGGAGCTGCGTGAGAACCGAGGCGGTCGTCGTTGGCGCTGGACCCGCCGGCCTCCTCGCAGCAAGGGAGCTGGCTAGGAGAGGCGTTGAGGTCAGGGTCTTCGAGGAGCACGCCGTCATCGGGGAGCCCAATCACTGCGCGGGCATTCTCAGCGTAGAGGGACTCAAAAGGCTGCAAGTGGAGCCCTCACAAGATTTTATACAGCATGAGATTAAAGGCGGGACAGTTTACTCTCCTGATGGAACCACCATCCAGATCACCAGCAGCCGGACCCGGGCATACATAGTGGACAGGGCTGTATTCGACCGGTATCTCGCCGACATTGCCCGACGAGAGGGCGCCAGCATCGAGATTGGGCGCCGTATTGAAGAGTTAACTGTCCAAGATGGACGTATATCAGGGGTTGCGGGAAAGGATTTTACCGTACCAACCGATATTGTCATCGACTGTGAAGGAGCTGGGGGCTTCCTCGTAAGAAGACTTAAGATCTTCCGCCCCTTGGAAGAGATTCTCGTCGGCGTCAACGTCGAGGTCTCCGGGGTGGACCTCGAACCTCATATGGTCGAGGTTTGGCTTGGGGAGGAGCTTGCTTCAGGGTTCTTCGGATGGGTAGTCCCGACAGGTGAGAGGACGGCGCGCTGTGGTCTCGCCTGCAGCAGTGGCGATGCCCGTGAAAGGTTGAGGACCTTTCTGAGGAGGCGTTTCGGAGAAGTTGAGTTCACAGAGCCCTTGATGTGGCCTGTCCTTACAGGCGGACCTGTTGGTAGGACGTTCAGTGATGGACTTCTTCTCGCGGGAGATGTTGCAGGTCAGACGAAGCCGACGACAGGGGGAGGCGTCATCCTTGGAGGGCTTTGCGCCATAGATGCGGGGAGAATCGCAGCGGAGGCGGTGGAGGAGGGAGATTTTTCGTCAAGCTTCCTCAGTCGATACGAGAAATCTTGGAGGGATGCATTAGGAAACGAGTTCTCTGCCATGTTGACTGCTAGGAGGTTCGTGAACAAGATTAAGGACAGGCGGATGGACAGGCTCATCAACGCCCTCAAACACGCGGGGTTGGAGGACACCTTGGAAAGGATGGTTGATCAGGGGGATATGGACATGCAGAGAGAAGTCATCCGTTCAGCTCTCAAGCATCCAGGGCTGCTGAAAGTTCTCGCTGGAAGCTTAGGGAGGCTGGTTCTCGGGGAGCTACGAGCTATCTTTAACCTTTAAATAGCCGCGTAGGCGGCATGATAGTAGGCTGAGCGTTATGCCATCGTGTATCTCATGTGGCAAAAGGATTACTCCTGGAGAGAAGGCAGTCAAGTTCCCCTGCCCCAGCTGTGGCAACATCACAATCTGGCGTTGTGAGAAGTGCCGTCTATTCAGCCGTGAGTACCACTGCCCTGGCTGCGGCTTCAAAGGCCCATAAAAAATAGAGGGTTCAACCTGTCTAGTCATATTCGCACCAGTAATCTCTCCCTAGATTCAACGTATACGTGTACAGTCCAGGTATAATTCACCTGATTAGAGGACTGTGCTTACATTTTGGATTACTGAAATGAATGTAAACCGTTTAGACTTTCTCTTGGATAGTCTCTATCCCCCACTAGATCTTGACTGAGCTGCTTGAATTATTTCTTTACACTTATCGGCGTACTCGCAGTATTCAAGGCAGGAGGCCGCCTTGTCCGGTCTCTCCCACTCTGCCCCACAGTCAAGGCACATACCCTTGTCCTCATCACTCCAGATCTCTACATCGCCGCTGCAGACATGACATTTGACGTACTTCATGGTGGGCCTGATGAAATCCCTGATACCTGGACACGTATCAGGATTGGTCGGAGCAGGCCTTCGTATCCTGAAGCTCACAGCATCTCCCCCCTCACAGTGATGACATGACGCTTCACTGGGATCTGCTTCCCAGATGCTCCCACTGCCCTGTCAACGACCCAGTTGAGGCCGGAGCAGCACGGCACCTCCATGCGGGCAACTGTTATGCTCCTTACGTCGTTCCGTTTCAATATCTCCCCAAGTTTTTCCGCGTAGTGCCTGGCATCGTCGAACTTGGGGCAACCGATCACAACCGATCTCCCGGAAAGGAGGGATTCGTGTAGGCTCGGATGAGCCACAGCGACGCAGTCCGCTAGTACAAGCAAGTCTGCTTTGTCGAAGAAGGCGGCTTCCAGGGGCACGAGGTTGAGCTGTACGGGCCAATGCCTGAGGGCTGAACCCTTTGTTGTATGTGCCGGAATATTTGGTTCCAATGTCTGCACTGTAGTAGATGGGCGGTCATATGCTGCGGTCTCCTGTTCTGCAAGGTAGGCTTGTACCTCCTCTTCATTGAAGGGATCGGCGTTCCTCACAATAATGCTGATGGCGTTTTGGGGGCAGTGGCCTAA
>DAOVCM010000039.1 GCA_030670015.1 Candidatus Bathyarchaeota archaeon | reverse complement strand
TCAGAGGGCAAGTAACTTAAACATCGGCTTGCGTGAAGGGTTATAAATTTAAAAGCGGTCGATCATATTTTGAACACGGGGGATAAGTTTGAGTAGTAGAGGACGTGGCCAAGGTAGAGGAGGAAGAAGGCAGGGTATCGGAGGACCTAGCCAGTGTGTCTGTCCAAACTGTGGAGCTAAAATATCTCACACGAGAGGAGTTCCCTGTTTAAATACTAAGTGTCCTAACTGCGGAGCAAACATGGTGCCAACAAGCTAAGAGAGAATTTTTCAAGCACTCTTAGAATGGTTTATCAATTATTTGTAAGTGACCATTTACTGCTGCGCGCGCGAAGGATAACCTTTCGATGTCGGAAGAGCGCACGTAGCCCATCTTGAATCATTTGTGGGCACAGATTAAATATCCTTTTTTCAGGCTATAAGTAGAGTAGTTTTACGGAAGGATAATACATGCATGTAAAACGGGGCAGGATAATATGGATAGTAGCTGATCTTCAGTTCATTGAGTTCCTGTCCGGGGCAGTCTGGGGTATTCATCGAGGGTTTTCTTCCCTAATCACGAAAGAGGTTCTCTTAATCACATCCTTCACTCGGATAGGGTTTTGTGTGTCGGTTTTCGGTCTGACAAAGGCTGTGACGAACCTCGGGTTCGGAGCCCTCAGATAGAATCAGCAGGAAACCTGTAATTGTTCTTAGCTTGATTTTATCAGGATTGGACGGAGTTATCATTGCGCTGGCGACGGGCTACTACAGTATGTTGTACGGAACTGCGTTGATCGAGCTAGGAGGATAGAGTACCTTTGTCGGCATCACGGTCTCCATGACCCAGGCAGTTCCCTTCAGGATAGGGCTGGCTATGGGCCTCTTTGAGCTGGCTGCTTTAGAGGATCTCCCTTCAGCACCACCCAGGGAGGATGTTTTGCCGTTGCCATAGCGTGCGCACCGTCATATTACAAAGCAATCATAGTCAGACGCGCGCTTAAATGAGAGCAGCGGAATTCGACCACATATTTTCTGGTAAATATTTGGGTTTTATATGGAGCCCCGGGCGGGATTTGAACCCGCGGCCAACAGCTTACAAGGCTGCCGCTCTGACCTCTGAGCTACCGGGGCGCATTCACATGAGTAGCTTGATGCCACATAAATTTTTGGCTCTACAGGTATGAGCAGGAAAAAGACTGCAAGATTCCCTTTTATGTTTTTAAACAACCAAATACAGAGCTACCGTCTCGTTTTCTCGGCTGTTACTCCCAACGCCTCATTGACGTGTCTTAGCTGATGGAAGCCGGTTTGTCTTAGGCGCTGCATCACACCTCGTCGAAGGTCGACCCTGCGATACTTTGACCCTGGCTTTCCAATATAGTGGAAGAGTCTCCCCCTCGTACGGAGAACGCGGTACATTTTGGCGTAGAAGTCTCTGCTGTATAAGTTTCCGGCGTGGGCGAGGCGGGGAGGGTCATGGACGATATAGTCGAAGAACTCGTCCGGGAGGGCGTCGATAGACTTGTATGAATCCCCAATTAGAAGGTGAACGCGCTCGTCGAGGAATAGGTCGTGAGACCACGGATTCACCATGGCGATCCTTAGTGCCTCAGGTTTCAACTCGATTGACACAACGAGGCTTCCACCCTGCTTAAGGGCGGCAAGGGTTGTGTAGCCAAGGCCTGTACATGTATCTAAGATCCTTCCATGTCTTACTCCGAGAGCCTTAATTTTATTCAGGGCGTCCACCTCTGGAGTTATTTCCTTGGTCCTGTGCATCCTGATGCCGTCGATTTCTAGGGTTGGAGCTCCCTCAGTAGGCACGAGCTTGTAAAAGTGCTCATTCGAGATGGCCACCTGGAAGAGTACGCCATCCTGAGGGAAGAAAACCGCATCGCTTCGCTTCTCGATTTTCTCAAGATCCCTGAAGCTGACTACAGTTCCGTCTGGTAATGTAACATGTTCCTTTTCGGTGTGGATATCCACTCTGGTAAGGCCTAGATCGAGGGAGACCTTTCTACTCCCCTTGAGGATCCTAATCGCTGTAACAGACGTGAGAAGCGGGGGAAACTCTCTCTCTTGTTTCAAGCCCTACTCCTAGAAATGATGTGGTTGGTTGCTTATCATGGTTCTCGTTGCGCGCGCGCAGAGGAGGGCATTAGGGAGTTTTGGAGGTTCTATATCGAAGTAGAGTAGTCACCTTGGGAAAAGCCTGAAGACAAGGTAGGGGCCCTGATCGTAGATCTCCCTTCCCTCCAAGTTGGGGGGTACCGGGTGACCCTTATCCATTATCAGATATACCGGGCCACCGTACTGTTGATGGAGTTCGAACGGGTTCTCCCTGCCCTGAAACGTGGGAAGCTCTGTTATCAGTTGGACCCAGTAGTGGAAGTGCCCCCGTACGATAACGGCTGAGTCCTCTGGGAGGATATCTTTCAGCTCCTCAAGTGCCCTGACACCGATATCATCTATTTTGGGGCCTATCCGGAGGGAGCCTTCCCACGCCTCTAGGGCTGAGGAGGAGAGTAGAACGACTAGGAGACCCGCGAACACTATTTTTGGTAGGTCCTTTTTTACCTGAGCTATTCCATACCCTCCAAATAGGGCAGCAGGCAAGAAGTTGGCCAGGGTGAACCTCCAACGACAGGCCTGTGGTATTAGGGGCAACGAAAGTAGGAGGCACACCATGTAGATGGATAAAAGAATAGACTTCTGCCCATCGCCTTTTCTCTTCCAGGTGTCCCTGATGTAGTAGGTGAGCCCTAGCACGGTGGGTATAGAGGACAGGTAGAAGAGCTGCCTCGCCCCGAAGGGGGACATCCTCTCCAAATCGAGCTCGTCCAGAGAGGTCAGGAACGATGCCACCTTGGAGAACTTGGAGACCGTCTCTGGGAACAGGGCAACGGCCACGACGAAGCTAACGGTCAGTAATCCAATCAGGACGAGCGCAACCTTAAGCTCGTTATTAGGTGGCTTCCGATTTATCAGCCAGAGAATAGCGACGTAGCCCACGATGAATAGGACGCTAAGGCCTGAAGGATGGATATGTGTTAGGAAAGTCATGACGAGTAAGGAAAAGCTGAAGGCGTAGTTTCTAAGCTTCGGCTTCTCACAGGTTCTCAGGAACTGGTGCAGGAAGGTGAGCATGAGGAGGATGCCGGCTATGTTCTTGAAGAAGTCGTCTAGCATCCGTACGTGGAGCGGGTTGAAGAGGCCTATGAATGCCGCTACGTATCCTGCCCACCACGACTTGGTCACCCTCCTAGTCAGGTAGAAGAGTGGAACAGCGATTAGAGCTGAAAGGATGGAGGTACCAACCTTGATTCCGATTGTGACATCCCCCAGTAAAAAACTCGTCAAGGTAAGGAAGTAGAAGACCAGGGGTGTATCATCCTTGTAGAGCCACCCAGTCTCCAAGATGTTCTCAACCTGAAGGTTATAGTATGGGCCGTCGATTCCGTAAGAGTAGGGGTGCCGAAGGTAGATAATGAGCCTGAAAGCGAGCCCTACGAGGAATATGAAGGATAGTAGGATTATTTCGTGCGCCTTGAACCAGGCTATTAGTCTCTCTACGCCCTCAGTGGAGCTACTAGACATGTTGCATAGCTCTTCCACCTGAGTACCTGATAAAAATTGTTAGATCTCTGATACATGAGATCAGGATCCATCTGCGCACACAACGTTTCTTCCAGCTCATACAGAATGAGACTTTTAAATATCCTATGGACCCCTGCTCCAGCTTGTAACGTAATTAACCGGTCAAATCTATGAGACTTTTCGTTACACACGTTTTCGAGTCTTAGAGGGGTTTGTGCTCGCTAACAGTCAGATAGATGATTGCTTGAAGGAGAAGGGAACGGGTAGGGGCTAGAGGATTGATTGTGGATGAACTCGTAGAGGCGCTCATGGAGGCTACTATAGGTAGTTGGATGGCATGTAGCCTGTGCGGAGTAAGTGTTGATATGAGGAGAGTATCGGAATACACGGCTGATGTATATCCAAAGCTGGCTAAAACTCAAGCCCACGTAAAACGCAACACCTGACCGTTCAACCATCCTTAATTTCCGTTACAGGCTGGCACTCGTGGGGAAACTGTGAAAAACACTTGGATCCAAGTATCTCTAAGGAGGCTTCACTGTGAAGGTTATCGTCATAGGATGTGGGAAGATTGGTTCAGTGATGGCACGGGATTTCGCCGAGTCTGTGAAGGACTCTGAGGTCGTTCTCGCTGACAGGAGCAGGGAGAGGGCCGAGATGGCTGCGTCCAAAATTAAGGGGGCAAGCTATGTAACCCTAGACACATCGAATTTCCCTAAACTCGTAGAGACCCTAGAGGGATTCGACCTGGTCCTAGGAGCCCTGCCTGGGGATTATGGTTACAAGATCCTGGAGGCTGCGGTGGAAGCGTGTGTCGATGTTGTGGATGTCTCCTTTACGCCTGAGAACCCACTAGATTTGGATGAGGCTGCGAGGAATGTGGGAGTCACAATCATCCCTGACTGCGGGGTCGCTCCGGGTCTCTCCAGTTTCCTCGTAGGATATGCCGCGTCAAAGCTCGATCAGGTCCGGCTGGCTCACATAATGGTCGGCGGCATCCCGGAGACACCTGTCCCTCCTCTGGGCTACACGATAACATGGTCGGCTGAGGGGCTCATCGATGAGTATGTGAGGAACGTCCATATAATTGAGGGTGGACGCGTCGTCGAGGTTCCAGCTCTGAGCGGCTTAGAGGATATAGATTTCCCTGGTGTCGGGAAGCTGGAGGCCTTCTACACCGACGGGTTACGGACCCTTGTTCATTCACTACCTGGAGTGGAGAGTATGTGGGAGAAGACGCTGCGGTACCCCGGTCATGCTGAGAAGATCAGGCTCCTCAGGGAGCTAGGGTTCTTCGACGACGAGCCACTGCCTGTGGAGGGAGTTCAGGTACGTCCTCGCCTCATGACGGCAAGGCTCCTTGAGAGGAGCCTCAGGAAGCCCGATGTGGGAGACCTCCTAGCAATGACGGTGGAGGTTGCAGGAGAAGCTGGAGGAGAGGAATCAAGATACAGATACTACATCTTAGACAGGTTTGATGGGAAGAAGGGGGTAACAGCCATGGCGAGGACTACTGCCTATACTGCCTCAATTGTGGCCAAGATGCTGGTCGAAGGCGCTATCTTGGATAGGGGTGTAGTCCCGCCTGAGAGACTTGGCATGAAAAAAGAGATTACCGAGAACCTCATATCTGAACTGAGGACGAAGGGTGTGAGAATAGAAGAATCCACCCTCTGAAGATCATTTTCAGAGCCTTCTTGGCGGATCTTCTCCACCATATACTAGGTTTATAATCTTTGACGTGTAGTTGAAGAGACAATGGCCGATCCCAAGATTATCTGCATATCCCACGGTGAGGACGCCGATGGTCTGACATGCGCCGCCTTGCTCTTACGTCTGAAGAAGGCATCTCCTATCCTTGTGACATACGATGAGTTCGCGGAAGTCCTGAGGAAGTTGGAGCCTCCCTTGAGTGAACTATACATCTGTGACCTGAACATTAGGGAGGCCCTGATCGGAGAGGTTCTGAGGATAAATGGCTTCACAAATGTAACTATCATTGACCATCACCCCACATCTGAAGGACTGATGGAGAAACTGGGGGAGGCCGGGGTAACCGTCGTCTACAGCCCCCTCGACTGCGCGAGCGTCCTCCTTTACGACCATTTCAGGGAGAAACTTGGGAGGCGTGCAGGGAGGTTGGCCGCCTACACTGCCTGGTCCGACCAGTTCGAGGACGGCCCCATCGCCACAAGGCTCCTCATGGAGTACGACAGGCAGTTCGTCCAGCACGAGGCGCTCATACTGACCCACGCCCTATCCCGAAAGCCCACCATACAATTCAGGTTAAGAGTTGTCGAGGAACTCAGCAAGCTCACATACCCACATAGGATAGTGGACGCTCCCAAGGCAGCCCTATCAACACTAGAGGATATATCGAACCTATTAGACACACTCGCCACTACAGCTACGAGGACTGGGGACGTAGCCTACATCAAAGCCCCAAGGGGCAAGTCAGTCGGGATGTTGGCTGGCCTCCTCATCGACGCATTGGGAGTCGACATCGGCCTCAGCTACAAGTTTAAAGGGGAAGATCTTGTGAACATCTCCATCAGAAGTAGGCGGGGACTCCCCTTCCACCTCGGTGAGGTAGCCAGGCGTATCGCCTCGACGTACGGGGGTTTCGGGGGAGGACACAAAAGGGCGAGCGGCGCGAGTATCCCTAGGGTCAATCTCCAAGGCTTCATCGACGACCTCAAAGCTGAATTAATTTAGCCTGACGGAATAATCCGAATCTGAGCTTGAAGGCTTTCCTGATCCCCTTCGCCATTCTCAATGACGATCTCACCCAAAAATTTGAATAATATTCAATGTAATTTATTCTAGGTGAGTGTATGGTCTACTGTCCAGTGTGTGGCGCCGAGAACACGGAGAACGCAGTTTACTGTATTAAATGCGGTGCGCCCTTGAAGGGGGAGTCACGCCGTGTGTACTATTCTAGGCGGAGGGGCGAGAAGGACGAAAAAGATGAGAAGGATGAGAAACACGAAAAGGACGAAGAGGATGAGAAGTTCGAAAAGGCGGAGGGGGAGAGACGTACATGGGGCATCATAGTCGGCCTTCTCATTATAATAGCAGGTGCCATTTCCCTCATGGATAGTTGGCATGTATTTTGGTGGGCGACGTGGGATAGACTCTGGCCTATCCTGATCATCGTCATCGGTCTCTTCATCATCTGGGGGGGCCTCCGCGCCCGGCGGAGATCTCCAAGGCCCTAGACTCTAACTCAAATTTTTATTTATGGAGAAAAGCCTAATCAAGTTCAAACACGAAGTGGCAGCAGTCATCGCCCTTCATGAGGGTCTTCGGCCTAGTGAACTTTATCTGGGGGTTGAACCCCTCGACGACAGCGTAGTCACCCATACAGATCATCCTCATCCCTACATCCGAGGCGTTGAACCTCCTAAAGTTCTCAGCATGGGCACACCTCGTCACCTTGACCTCAAGTACCTCACGATCCTTCCTAAGTACCTCGTACTCGTGAACCGCATCGCTGAAGAGCCTGAACAAGTACTCCGGATCACTCCTACCGGATGTCTCAGCTATATCCCTCCATCGATCCCTCGTCCTTTTCTCCTTGAAATCAGCCAGCGCCT
>DAOVCM010000011.1 GCA_030670015.1 Candidatus Bathyarchaeota archaeon | reverse complement strand
GCATCCTACAGGAACGGGAAGCCGGAGCTCGCGAGGAGCATAGAGTACTACGCAAGCCACTGAGACATAGACCGAAACCGTGAATGGGAACCACGACCGGCTGTGCAGGTGTATTGGAGGTCATGCATTATCTATCTCACGAAGATGCATGACGAAGAGAAAACCTCGCTGCAGAGATGATGAAGCCCAGAGATCATGGCAAAACCCGATCAGTAAAGGACGTCGGCACTACTCAACCGGTCAATCCCCAAATTTACGTTACAAGCTGGCGCGCGCAATAGCCACCTATCAGGAGCTTACTGTAAATTATATCTCCTATTACATACAGAGAGGTTGAATCAGCTTAAGAGTTAAAAACTAGCTCCTTATCAAGCTGTTCTAAGAAATCAAGCATAAAGTTATGTCTGGACTCGGCAAGGTGCTTAGCTTCCTCGGTGTACAACTTGTCCTTGAGTGTGAGCAGCTTTTCGTAAAAATGTGCAATGAAATTCTTGATCGGTCTGACTTTCTCCCCACTGTACATGGCGGCACGGTACACACCGAGAGCGCCCATAGCGTCAAGTTTGTCAACGTCGGAGAGGACCTTTGCCTCCAGCGAATTGGGTATTCTATTAGCGCTGAAGCTGTGAGAAGAGATTACCGCTGCTATTGCAGTGATCCTGCTACTTGGATAGCCTAGAAAACTCATGATCTGCCTTGCTTTAACTGAGCTTGCATATGCATGGTCGTTCCCATCCCTTTTAATGTCGTGAAGGAGAGCTGCGGGCAGAAGAATGGACAAGTCTGCACCAGTGGATGTACCAATTTGTTGGCAAGCTTGATAAACACGTATAGTATGTTCGAAACTGTGAGTCCCATGTTTAGGGATGAGTTTCTCAACTTCTCGCTTTAGCGTCTGAAGATTTATTTTATCCATTGGATACCTCATTCATTTTTGTAATCTCTGAATCACGTCCTATGTTCACGCTGAGAACACCACGGAAGGACGTGATGAAGCAGTTACTCAGCGCTACAATGTCTCCAGTCGCTACTCCCTTTAGCTGATTGATGAGGTCGTTCCAGACTGTGAGACCCATCCTTCCAGTGTCGTCCTCAACCTCGCCTTCGACTATGACATGGACGATGCCGGAGTTCGTTGTAACCTCCCTGGGATCATCAAGTCTCAAGACACTAACTCGAAGATCGACATTCTCCATGCCCGGCCTCAGAACCTTCAACTTCATATCTCTAATGTTCCTACTTGTCTAATCTCGCCATAGGTCAGAGAAAATAAAAGATTGACGGATATTTCCGAATGTTTAAACTGAGGCCAATCATCAGTACTAATTGATATGGAATCGCCCTTCCATCTCAAATGCTCCAATTGCGGATCAGAGGTAGAAGAGGGTCAAGTTTTATACAGATGTCCTGAATGCGGAGGACTTGTAGAGTACTCGTTTGATCCTGGATATCTGCAGTCTGTCAAGTTTCATGATAAACTCACATTCTGGAGGTATCGCCCCGTCATGCCCAAGGTTGTAAGGCCTGTAAGCCTTGGGGAAGGGGGGACACCACTAGGGAAGGCGAAGAGGCTTGGAGAGAATATTGGTCTAGACAATCTGTATCTGAAAGATGAGACGAGGAATCCCTCCGGTTCATTCAAGGATCGTTCTGCCTCCTTAATCATCTCAGACGCGATCGGGAAGGGCTATGACTCCGTAGTATCAGCAACAAACGGTAACCACGGAGCTTCTCTGGCAGCATACTCGGCTAAGGAAGGTATAGCATGCCATCTAATTGTACCGAGCACGTTAGACATCGGAAAACTTGCGCAGATGATAGCCTACGACGCCGACGTCGAGGAGGCTGGGAACAACATAGAGTCCGCTATTGTGAAGGCTGTTGAACTCTCAAAGGAGACAGGATGGTACCAAGCAACCACCGAATTAAACCCTCTCTCAGTAGAAGCTTTGAAGACCATCTCCTATGAGTTATCAGAACAGGGTTGTGTTCCAGACTGGATGGTCGTTGCTATGGGAAGCGGGGTAACAATCCATGCTATTTGGAAGGGCTTCAAGGAATTGGAGGCGATGGATCTCATAGAGAAGAAGCCTAAGCTCATCGGTGTCCAGTCATCCGGCTGCTCCCCAATAACAGAGGCATTCAAGCGGGGGAATGAAGAGCCTGTCGGGCTTGATACCGTGAAAACTGTAGCAACGGCAATAAAGGTTTCCAAGCCTGAGTACGGTAGTGCAGCTCTGAAAGCACTGCGTGAATCTGGCGGTTTCTCGGTATCCGTGACTGATAAGGAGATGCTTGCTTATGGGAAGAAAATAGCCCGATCAGAGGGTATCTTTGCTGAACCTGCGAGCGCCGCAACTGTAGCTTGCCTTCCAAGGTTGGTTAATTTAGGAAAGATCAACTGCTCCGATACAGTCGCAAGCTTGATTACAAGCAGCGGTTTGAAGACTAACGATATTATTCAGAGCCTGAGCCGTCGGAGAAGATCACCTGGATTGGGCTCAATGCTTGCTACAAAGGAGAGATTATTGAGGGATATATCCCAGAGGAGGACCTACGGTTATGCTATATGGAAGAGCATGGGTAGAGAGATGACCCTTGGAGCGGTCTATCAACATCTCACCGATCTTGAGAAAAGGGGTCTAATAGTCTCTCATGCGGATGGAAAACGAAGATACCATAAGATTACTACGAGAGGTCGTCGTGTTCTAGCCGCATTAAATGAGCTTCGGATGCTATTATAATCCCAAAACCCAAGATATGTCGTCGACCATGAAATATATTATAGTTGAAACTACAATAATTTTATATACATTAGCTATAACTACAATATCGAGATGTTGTTCCTAGGGGATAAGAAGGCAGCAACTGGCGTGATGCTGGGACTTATTTGTGTTGCTACTATGTTAACACAGTTCCTAGTCGTAAATATCGCGGATGCATGTCTTCTTTTCACTAAAAAGGAGGGGCTCACATGAAAGATATCAGTCGTTTTGGTACAAGAGAAATAGCCGCTGTAGCGGTAATGAGCGCATTAACAACTATAGCTACAATGATATTCACTTTCCCGTTTCCAACTACAGGCGGATATTTCAACTTGGGAGATGCAGTCGTGGTCACAACAGCATTAATTTTTGGACCGATAGTGGGTGCAATTGCTGGGGGAATTGGCTCAGGTCTTGCTGATTTACTAGGCGGATGGATGATTTTCATTATTCCCACTACTCTTATCAAAGGAGCTGAAGGATTTGTTGTAGGGTACATAGCGGGAGACCGAGAAAATCGAACACTTTTCAAGACCATTGTTGCTTGGATAGCAGGCGGCATCGTTTTAGTAGGAGGTTATTTTATCGCTGAAGCTTTCTTCTTGGGTATGGGTGTTGAAGCCGCAACTGCTGAAATAATTATCAATGTTCCACAAGCAATTGGCTCCTTTATTGGCATACCTATATCCATAGCTGTTAAAGACCGTTTAAAACTCTAAAATTTTTTTCTTGTATATACTTATTATTCACGCATATATTCTTCTATAAAAGATACTTTATGATTCTTACACTCTCTCTTATAATGGACAATGATTCATGCACATGTATATATTTGTATTAGCATTTACAAACGTCGAACTTTTGATAGTGTAGATATCAATAATATTCACTGAGATTTTAACTTCTTTTTTTTATTATGTGTATAAAATATTCAAACGTAAAAGTTCTAATTAAACCTGATTAAAGTTGGTTAAATGTTAGTATGTTTAGCGTTTAACATAAGCTTTAGTCCATTTGAATTTCCGTGGATCCCGCTTTAATTTAAGGGTGTTCTTCCTGCATTTGCTGGAGCAGAATCGAAGTAACCTTCCATCTCTCCTAACGTAGTTGATGCCTGTACCGGGCGGAATTTCGTGACCGCAGAAGCTGCACTTATAGACCTGAGGCATGAGCTGTTCCTACCTGATCTTTCTTGCTTCCCTCTCAGTCTCCCTGAGGAGTAGGATGTCATCGATCCTCACGGGACCCTTCACATTCCTAGTGATGATACGGCCCTTGTCCCGCCCCTCCTCTATCCGGACTCTCACCTGTATCACTTCGCCGGTCAGCCCTGTTCGGCCTAGGATTTGGATCACTGTGGCGGGAGTCAGGATATCGGACTCGCGGGACATTCTACTTTATGATCTCCTTTAGCTTGGAGATGATCTCATTGAGTAGTTCGCCTGCGTCTCCGGGGTCCTCGATGGTTGCGGCGGCTGAGCCGACGTGTAGACCTGCGGCTTGGCCTATCCTTTGTTTCTCGGGAACGTAGACGTAGGGAGCTTTTCTCTCATCGCATAATAGAGGCAGGTGAGCGACGATCTCCGGGGGTTCAACGTTCTCGGCAACAAGTACGAGCTTAGCCTTGCCTCTCTCAATTGACTTGGTGGCCTCGTTGGTGCCCTTCCGGATCTTACCGCTTTCAAAAGCGATCTTTAATGCTTCGTAGGCTGCCTCTGCGACCTCTTTAGGGACTTCGAACCTTACATAGAACGGTTTCGAAGGATCTACATCTGAACTAGACACATCATTTCCTTCCAGTTTGCATACCCTCTAACCGGACATCTATATTTTAAACCTTGTGATAAAAATAGAAATTAGAAGACAGTAATTCTTGCACTCTCCGAGTTATCTGTGAGCGTAGTAAGCTACAAACGGCTTGGCACTATCCACGCGCACGAAGCCGAAGCGCTCGAATTGTATCATGTCGTCGATTTTTAGATCCAAGCACTCTGACTCGACTAAGCCCTTCACGATAGATGCGTTGGGCATGACCACATGGGCTTTAATTCCCACGTTCTCTGGAAGCCAATGGATGAAGATAGCTTCAACTGAGCGGGCTTCCTGATGGCCTTCAGAGTGATATGAGGCGTATACACCACTTTGATCCATTCCAGTTATTTCTACATTAAACAACCCCATCAGTCGAACTAACCTATCTGGTGACATCTTTTCTACGTCGTCTCGTGATATTACGAAGGATGCCTGGCCGTTATCCAGTTTAATAAGGTAGTCCCTTGAGCCACGGTCGGGATAATCGAGATGCAGGGGAAGTCTCGCGATATGTTCTCTATCTATGTCAGAGACTTGTAGTGGAACTGGATCCTTGATGAAAAAATATCTGTTAGCTCTGGATTCTATGTTCCGCCTGTTTATCGATGCGATGTGAGGCCAGCTGAGGGTCGCGTTGATGGGTTTTGGCCCCACCTGTATCATTAGTTCACGTATTGTCTCTGGCTGGAGGCCGCGACGCTTCAACGCTCTCAGAGTTCCCAGTCTTGGGTCGTCCCAGCTGTTATAGGTTCCCGCCTCTAGTCCAGCCCGGATTTTTGACTTGCTCAGGATACCTACCTCTAATCCGAGGCGACCGACGTTAATAATTTCAGGGTACTCCCAACCTAGAAGAATATTGAGTTGTTTCTGGCGGAGTGTGTTTACCTCGTGCTCCTTTCCCCTGATGATGTGGGATATTACCATTTCATGGTCATCGATCCCACAGCTGAAGTTGTAGAGGGGCCATACACGGTATTTATCCCCTGTTCTAGGGTGGGTGTTTGTAGCTATCCTGAGGGCCGGCCACTCCCTCAAGGCTGGGTTGGGGTGGTTTAAATCGGTTTTAATCCGGACCACTGCGTCGCCCTTGTTGTATGTGCCATCGAGCATCTTCTCCCACCTCTCAAGCTGTGTCTCGGGAGGTAGCTCTCTGCACGGGCATGCTTCTTTTGCCATGTAGAGTTTTCTGAAGTCAGTGGACTCGCACGTGCAGACGTAAGCGGAGCCCATCTTCAGCAATCTCTCAGCGTATTTGTAGTAAATTTCCAGTCTATCTGACTGGGCGTACACCTCGTCGATTTTAACTCCCAGCCACTCTAGATCCTCCAGAATCCAATCATACATTTTAGGGATGGGGGACTTCACGTCAGGCGAGGTGTCCTCATACCTCAGGATGAACTTACCATTATACATGCGGGCATATTCATCGCAGAAGATGATGGGCTCTGCACTCCCTAGGTGGAGAGGTCCGTCTGGGTTTGGGGCGAACCTTGTCCGAACCTCACTGAACCTACTGACATTATTCAGCGGGGGGAGGCCTTTCTTCTCCTCTTTGCGCCTTGTTTCCAGCAGCTCGGGCCATCGTTCACTGAGCATTTCCTGCTGCTGTCCGAAGGAGAATGAATTAACCTCCTCTACAACCTCGTTGACAATGGATGCAACCTCATTAACCCTCTGCCTGAGAGAAGGAAACTCAGCAAGTATTCTACCAAGTACAGGGCCTGTCTTAGCTCTACCCTCATGAGTTGAGGCGTTGTGAACCGCATATTTCAACGCGGCTACTCTGATATTTTTCGAGTCCATTTTCTCGGCTCTCTATTTCTACGACGGTCTTATCTTGTGTTTTCAATTGATACAGTTGAGGAACAGCTAATATTCTTTTCCTGTACGTGTACCAAAAGTATAGATCTGTTTTATAGTAACAAAGCCAATGAAAACCAGGTTAAAAAAATTATCAGGGTTATCCTAATAATAAATTTAAAAAATTAGTTCGGTAGTCAGAACCTTCTTGGAGTTGTCTCTGGGTGGTCTAAAGGTCGTGAAGAGGTCTAGCCTGTCCTGCTCCTTTAGCTTCTCATAGATGAGGACCCAGATACAGTCGTTCTTGTATTCACCTACTTCGCACTTTCCTTCTACTTGGCCACCGCACGGTCCGTTGAGGAGAGACTTAGGACACCTAGTGATTGGACATATTCCTCCGGTCTCATCGAGTATGCATTCCGCACAAGCCTTACACCTATCGTAGAATTTACCTATCCTCTCCGTCTCGCCGATGAACAGCGTATCCAGAGCTGGAAGGACGATCTTGCCCGTGTATTCGCCGACGGTTTGCACACCTGAGCCGCACGACATCACGAGTATCGCATCGGCTTCCTTCAGAGTTTCCCTGTGAGGTTTAAGGTCCCGTCTATTAATTCTAAGGTCGCACGGCTCCTCGACCATAGCCGACCCAATTACTCTGTTCCCTAGCTTCTCTACCATCTCAGCTACCTCCTTCTCTCCGCCAGTCTGACAGGATGTTGAGCAGGTGCCGCAGCCAACGATGAACAGCTTCTTGAAGGGCTCGGTCATCTCCTTGATCTTCTCTTCAGATTTTTGCTTCGTTATTATCATATGTCATCACCTCACACAGTCTCTCTAAGCAGGGGTTCGAGTATCCTCTCGTATAGGACCGCCATCACGTGAATACCCGCAGCCTTCGTTGTCTTCCTTATCTCCTTAATGAAGGGGCTAAAATACTCGATGTTCACCTCATCGTACAATATCTTCCTCTTCTCCTTATCCGACTCCTCTTTGCACTTCCTCATTGATTCCAGAAGTTCCTTAGGAACACTTACACCTGGTATGAACTTATCAAAAAAATCGGCGATACCGAAGGACTTTAGGGGGAATATACCTACTAGGATGGGACAGCTGAACCTCTCCATCTCCTTGAGAAACTCCTTGGTTAGATCTATGTCGAACATTGTCTGAGTCTGGATGAAATCGGTGCCGATCTTAACCTTTCGCCCTATCTTCAGGATCTCTGGTTCGAGGGGGTCAGCGTTGGGGTTTGCCGCGATTCCCACGTTTATCTTCACTCCGCCGTGGATCTCGTTCCCAGCGAGGTCGACTCCCTCGTCTATCATCTTGTGAAGCAGGTAAACGAACTGAGCTGAGTCGAGGTCATAAACGGAAAGGGCTCCCTTGTTATCACCAAGGACAGTGTGGTCCCCCGAGATGGCTAGGATATTCTTAATGCCGAGGTAGGATGCGGCAAGGATGTCCGATACGAGGGCCAACCTATTCCGGTCCCTTATGACCATCTGGTAGACCGTCTCTAATCCTACTTCTCTCTGGACGATATATGAGGGCACGAGAGAGTTCATGTATGCCATCGCCAAGGGGTTGTCCGTTACGTTCGCTGCTATGACGTAGGGTTTCATGGCCCTAGCGCTGTTCAGGACCTCCTCAAGGCCAGTCGTCTTCTCGGGCTCGAGCTCTCCTGTTAGGACAAAGTGGCCTTTCCTTATCTCCTTGACAAGGTCGCTATAGGCAGGTCGATTTGATGCCATTTATAAAACTCCAAAGATCATTATCGTGTGGTTTAATTCCTTTTAAACATTTTCAGGAACAGTCAAATTAAAACCCAAGTTTTTATAAAAACAAATAAGAAATTTTATTATGAACGGAAGAGAGACGTTAATGATTTTTTAACAGTTGTGTTTCATTATCTAAGAGGGGTCTTAAATTAAAGATTGAAGAATTGACCTCATTCTTGGGAACTTTCAAAGGGCTGGAGATCGAGATTGGGAGATTGATCAATGAAAGAGGATAAGCATTCATTCTTTTCTTGGGTTTAGGAGTTCTGAGAGAGGTAGGGGCTTCCTCTTGTACCCCGCGCTTACCATGATCGCCTTCACCGATCTATATGCAGGCGAATCCTCAGGTAGGTCAAGCAGAGATCTCCCCTCAAGGTTGTAGCGCCCCACCTGATCGTCGAACTCGATTCTACCGAGAAATTTGAACGGCTGCTTCATGGCCTCGTTCTCCAGCTCCTGTGGGAAGCTGTATCCGCCGACGAGGTAGTAGTTCTCGAATGTTATCCCGACCTCCCTCATGATTCTGTGGGTTCTCCTAGCGTTGTCGAAGCTCTTCTTCGAGGGATCGAGGATGTTGAAGATGTCCTTCATCTCCTTCGTTATCCTTCGGTTCAGATGTTCGACCCCGGCGGGGGAGTCCACGATCACGTATTCATAGTTCGTTGCCCATCGGTCCATGATCTGTCCCAGGGCGCGGTCTGGCACGCAGTAGCAGCCCTCGGACCACTTCGTACCCACAGCGATGAAATCGAAGAACCCCATCCCCTCATAGAGCGTGTTTTGAAACAGGAAGGGCTCGATCTTATCGGAGGCGGTCATTCCCCTCATCTTTGACATCGTCCCTTCCTGAAGGATATCATAAAGCATCTCCGAAACTGTCTTTTTCCCCTCTTGTTGCATGTCTAATCCGAGCATCTCGGATAAGCTCTCATCAGGATCAGTATCCACGAGGAGTAGAGGTCTTATTCCGAGTTCGCCGAAAAATTTGGCCATCAGGGCTGTGAAAGTGCTCTTACCTGTCCCGCCCCTTCCGGTTACAACGATCCTACTCCCCTTCTCATCAGACATTAAAGATTTCCTCTATAGTATAACGAAAGCCCACAAGACCTATCAGACGGCTTCTTTTTTAGTTTTCGCATCTCATTAAATCGAGTGTTCATTTTAAAATAAAGCCCTCAAAATGTTTGGGTTTTCTGGCCACGCCGTTAAACTCATAATCAAAGTTCAGGAAGCATTCTGGATGGATACTCAGGCCTTGGTGGATATTCTTCTAGATTTCAGCGGCGATAAAGTCGTTAATTATTGTGAAGAGGAGCTAGCGAAGAGTATCTCGCCATATAAAATATATGAGAATTTGTCGAGAGGGCTAGATGAAATAGGCAGTAGATACGAGAAGGGCCGGTTTTTCACTTCTGACCTTATAGTTTCAGGCTCTAATATGAAGAAAGCTGTAGAACTACTGAGATCGCTCTTCAAGAAGGAAGCAACTTCAGTTAAGGGAAGGGTATTGATCGGCACTATCCAGGGGGATGTACACGATATCGGCAAGACCATCCTATCCATAATGTTACAGTCAAAGGGTTTTGAGGTAATAGATCTCGGGGTAGACGTGAGCATTGAGACATTCATAGCTGAAGTCGAAAAATTACGGCCGGATATTTTAGCTATGTCCGCGCTCCTGTCATCCACCATGCATAACATGGGAACGGTTATCAAAAGGCTGGAAGAGAGTGGACTCAGAAAGGATATTAAGATCATCGTTGGAGGCGCGCCGGTGAACAGAGAGTTTGCCGAAAAGGTGGGCGCGGACGAGTATGGGAAGGATGCAGTCGAGGGAACGAGAAAATGCTTAGCTCTATTAAATCAAGTTTAAGGTGTTCAGCTCAATGAAGAGCGGCATACGGTTATACATCATCTATAGTGGCCCCTTCGGGGAACAGATGATTAACAATTTTGCATCGTGTGGACTTGGTGACAAGATCGTATGCTTGTATGAGTTTGAGCCTGAGACGATTGAGGAAGAGTACCCCTCAGATCCCGATGTTTTGAAGAAGATATGGGATGAGCCGGGCAAGTACGTGCCAAAGAACCTTCCCCTGGTGGAATGCGATCTCCTGGTCGTGCTTGGAATACACCCACTGCTTGGAGACATCATCCCCACAATTGCTCAAAGTCTTAAGGCTGAAGCTGTGCTTTACCCCCTCGACGACAGGGGGCGAATCCCAGAAGGCCTGAAGACAATCAAAGACGACCTCGACAAAGCAGGAATCTATAACGAGTTCCCGAGACCCTACTGCGTCCTGGAGCGGAGCGAAAATGAGTTGATCAACTCCTTATTAGAAAAGGCCGGTAAACCACAATTCAAGATTAAGCTTGATGAAAAACTAGGTGTCATCAAGGAAGTAGAGGTAGTAAGAGATACGCCTTGCGGGTCTGCGCATAATGTGGCTAAGAAGCTGCTCTACTTTCCATACGACGACAAGTCAGCCTTAAAGGAGAAGATCATGACCGAGCATTCAAATGAGGGGAACGAGAACTACTGCCTCGCGTCTATGGACCCTATCGAGCCGCTGATGCAAGAAGCTGGCGACATACTGGTGGAAGCAATATACGAAGCATGCGGATTCCCAGTCCTGGAAGATTTCCTGCTTGAGGAGATTGAGAAAAGAGGCGAGGTTTCAATGGACGAGTTAAAGAGGCTTCTCGTCAACGAGAGGAAGCTGTGTGACGCACCTAGAACCCTCGAAAGAACCGTCGAGAATATGGCCGCCTCGGGTAAGATCTCGAAAAAAGGGGATATCGTATCGCCCCCAGCTTAGTCAACGCGGCTTGTACTTTTTGAAAGGTAGTTCCTTCATATATTCATAGGAGAAGTTGGGTATGCTCTCCAATCTCAGGTGTTCGATCTTCTTTACGAACGTCTCGGCCTCCTTCCTCCTCGCCCTGGAGAGCAGGGCTTCTCTAGCACCTTCGACAGCCGCGTTTCCAACTCCCTCTATCCTGTTAGGAGGCAAATCGGGGAGCATTCCGATCTTCTTGGCGTTCTCCACGTTTATGAAGTTACCAAAGCCCCCGGCCAGATACAGCTTATCCACATCGTCCAGATCTACGTTGTATTTTTCCATGAGCATATTACACCCGAGAGCTATCGCCGCCTTCGCGAGTTTCAGCTTGTCGATGTCCTCCTCAGAGATCGTAACGGGATTATCCCGCTCAACGATGGTGAACTCTCTTCTTCCATCGACGAATCTCCCCCGCCAATCGATGATCCTCCGGTCGAGCATCTGAGCTAGGGCATCTATCAGACCCGAGCCGCAGATTCCTATCGGAGGCATATCGTTGATTGTCTCATATCTGACACGGAGGGCTTCGTTGATTGTTATGTTCTTGATGGCGCCTCCAACCCCTCCTATCCCCCATCTTATACCAACACCCTCGAAGGCGGGTCCAGAGGCGCAGGAGGTTGCGATCATCCTCTCCTCGTTTCCGATGACTATCTCCGTGTTTGTTCCTATGTCTATAGCCATCATCGTCTCGGAGCTCTTGTGTATATCAGTGGTCAGGATCACGCCCACGTTGTCCGCGCCGATGAATCCACTTATCAGGGGTAACCCGTAAACGATTCCTCGGGGATTTATGATCAACCCTAATTCGCCGGCGTTTTTATAGATGGGTGCTTCTGTTAATGGTTTATAAGGTGCCTCCCCCAACGTCTCAATGGGAAAGCCAAAGAACAGGTCTCTCATACAGGAATTTCCGACGACAGTCATCTCGTATATGTGATTTGGATC
>DAOVCM010000196.1 GCA_030670015.1 Candidatus Bathyarchaeota archaeon | reverse complement strand
AGGCGAGCTCGAGGGGGTGACCAAGGTCGACGTGAGCCTGGTCGAGATGGACACGAGGACGGAGAGCATCAAAGTGGTGCTCCAGGGAAGCCGGATCAACTTCGACGCGCTTAAAGAGCGCATGGCAAGGCAGGGCGCGGTCATCCACAGCGTCGACCAGGTCATCGTCGAGTAAGCAGGTGCCTAGCCCCTTTGGAGACCGCAACTGAGCCTCGGAGATGAGGTGAGAACCCCTTTTAGTAGGGAGACTCACGCGCGATGGAGATCGGCTCTCCCTATAAACCTCAAGAATAATATGGTCGATCCGCATGCGCGCGGCGGAGTAGTTTCGATCGATTTGAAGGTTACTCCGAACTACAACCTTGCCGTGCTCCACTCCGAGCTGATCAGATTTCTCATTTTGGTTCACGGTTAACCTATATCCTAGTATTACTACAATTACATGATCAAAATTGACTGTTAACCTGTACAAGGTTCTACAAGATTTTATGTCAGTTCCCTCGGTTACGGGGTTTGAGGAACAGCGGAGAAAACGTATCATTGAGGCCTTCAAGAAGTACTGTGATGTCGTTGAAGTGGATGTGATGGGTAACGTTATCGGCACCATCGGAGACGGTGAACGCAGCGTCATGCTTGCGGGACACTACGACCAACTGGGTTTCATGATAAAACATGTGAATGAGAAAGGATTTGCCAGCTTCGCCCAGGTTGGTGGTTGGGATAAACGTGTTGCCTATGGTACACGTGTCAAGGTTTGGGTGGGTGATGGACCAGATGATTACCTCATCGGCACAATCGCAGTGAAGGCAGCTCATCTAACTGATTCAAAGGAACGGGATAAGAGTCCAGAGCTAAAGGACATGCTTATCGACATCGGTGTTAGTAGTAAAGAAGAAGCCGAGAAACTGGGAGTCAAGGCTGGCACTGTGTGTACTCCCGCTAATCCCTTAACGTATCTCGGGAAAGAGGGAAATGACTTAATCGTTGCCCCTGCATTCGACGATGTCTGCTGTGTTGCTGCCTTCATGAAGACCATGGAGATAATACAGAATGATCCACCGAAAGACCTGAAGATACACTTTGTCGCCACTGTCCAAGAAGAGATAGGGCTCAGAGGAGCAACTATATCGGCATATAACCTTCAACCATGGGCGGCCATCGCCTCTGATGTAACCCATGCTGTAGCACCAGGGGTGAAGCCAGAGCAGGTTGCGGGTATTGAACTCGGAAAAGGACCCGTCATCGCGATAGGGGCTAACTTCACTCGGGCTCTGTGGGAGATGATAGAGCAGGAGGCTAAGGCCAACAATATTCCTTACCAGAGAGAGGGGGTTCCCTCCCGCAGTGGTACTGATGCTTGGGCTATTCAGGTTGAGCGTGGTGGCACAATCTGCGGGCTCATATCAATGCCTAATAGGTACATGCACAGCCCTAATGAGGTTATAAGCCTCATAGACCTTGAAAACCTAGGTAAACTTATAGCGGTGACACTGAAGGCGCTTGATAAAAGCGACTTGAAGCATACTGTTGAGGTTTTCCGAAAGTAACATCTCTTTTTTCCCGTTTAAGTGAACACACGCGCGGTTTACCAGATGTCTTCTATGATGTGTTCCAGGCTTAGTTTCTTGAGAGTCTGGGGCAAAGGTTTTCCTGTCTTCTCATCCCATCCCATTAGCCTATAATACTTGTTGAGCATGGACTCCAAATGTGGTTTTATCCCTATTCCCTTGTAGGGTCCATCGATGTGGGTTGATCCGTACCTTTCGGAGGGAGCGTCTTTGTCCTTACCTATTTTAGATCTTAAATTGAAGGCCTTCATCAAATTTACTGCTCTTAGACCGACGTTGTTCGTCTCTTCCTTGGAAAGGTCCCAGCCTGTCACAGTATTTAGGGCGTTGGTGAACATGGTTAGGTCAAGTCCCGTCGGGAACCTGCAGTTACCTAAGCAATCGTTCAGTATCATAACACCTTTTGTGAAGGCTTCCCCCTCGACTACCTTCTCAGGGTTACCGGCGATCGACGAGTAGGGGGGTTGACCGGAGATGCTTACGTGGTTCTCTAAGGTTCCCGTGTTGGAAACAATGGTATCGAACAGTTCGCCCCATCGGGTTCTGTGGTCGTGTCCCCTTGGTGCGTTTCCTTTCAGAGTGTAAATAGCAGCATTAGCAGCTTCACCACCGATCTTTTGGGAAGCTCTCATGATCCCCTCAGCCAACAAATCTCCAATGCCTTCTCGACGGGCTATCTTATACATCAACCTCTTGGTTGCGTCGACATTTCCCCATGTCATCTCTAAGCCTCCCAGCTGGTCTACCGTTATTAGACCTCACTCATAGCACTCCATTATCCAACCTGTCATCCAGCCCATCTCGTTGTTGTCGAAGCCAAGACGATCACATACGCTGCTAAGCATAGACGCGGCATCGGGGTCCCTGTTGTCTATCTGAGGCCCCCACGCGGCAAGCTGCTCGTACTCGGGTTCCTCTACCGTCAAGCCGGCGTAAGGCCCCTCTGGTATAGTCATCATAGTGCAGTGGTTGGCTGGACAACCCCAGCAAGGGTTAGGCTGAGGATCATAGCGCTCCTTAAATCTCTCGCCCCTCCAGCGCTCCAGCTCCTTATCGGATATGTCCCATACATTGGTAGTGTAGTTCTTAACGGGAAGCATACCGTTCCCCGCCTTCCTCATGTTATAGAGAAGCCCAATCGTGCCATTGAGCTTTGAGGCATTCTTTCTCACTTGTGTGGCTAGCTCACGAAATTTCTCAGGATTCTTGATTCGTATTTTTTTACTACCTCTGCTAACGGCGATGGCTTTGATCTTCTTTGATCCCATAACTGCACCGAGGCCGTTCTTGGAAGCCGAGTGACCCTCTCTCTCGAAGATACCGGCGAACCGTACAAGCTTTTCTCCTGCAGGTCCTATGGAGAGGACGCTGGCCTCCCTTCCCTTCTTACCAATCTCCTCTCTAATTAGGTCGTATGTCTCATAGGTGCCCTTTCCTAAAAGGTGGTCAGCCTCCCTCAGCTCCGCCTCATCTTGCTTAACGTTAAGGTAACTCCAATCCTTGGCTGCTCCCTGTAGCACTATGCCGTCATATCCCGAGAATTTGAGATAAGCCCC
>DAOVCM010000127.1 GCA_030670015.1 Candidatus Bathyarchaeota archaeon | reverse complement strand
ACAGTATAACAATGGTTTGTCCTGAAAAAAAAATCATAGATTCCAAAATTTCAGATAACAAATTAACTCTCAGTGGTGGATTTCCCACGTATAAACTAGAGTTAGGGGATCTCATTAAATTAAATATCAATAATGAAAATTATCTTGGATATAAGGATGCATATGGGGTATTTCTACCTCCATTTGGCGTGGGTTGGGTTGATGCTTATTTAGCCGCTGAGGGTTTTGTACTCGGAAAAAAGTTTGAAGGAGCAGCACATCTTCAAAAAGTGGTTGGAATAATGCCCTTCGGTCCTTTTCATTGGTTAAGGGTAGCATTTCATAACAGTGCTTCAATTTCATTATTTTGTCTTAAAACTGGAAAGGATTCACAAATATACTTTCACAGATCTATATCATTTCATGATGTTCATACAAAAAAAGTCATAAAATTTAATAATCCAAATATAAAAATCTCAAAAAAAGGTGAAAAAACACCTGTATTGATCGTTGAAGGAAAAGATAACAATAAAGAGGTTAAAATTATCCTAAACATTTATGCTACAAAAAAATTTACCATGAAGGGCGGAGGTTCACAAGTTTATATCGAATATGCTGTAATACCAATATCATTTACTCTTAAAACTGAAGATCAAGAAATTTCTTTAGATAATCTGGGTGGAGGTGTTGGAACTTTTGAGGACGCATATGGAAAGCCCTTTTAAAAAAACATAGCTCTTGTTTCTATAACTTTAGTAATTTCATCTATTATCTGTTGTATATTACCCTTTACTTTATTCCATGCTTTTTGGATGGGGATAGCCATATAAATATACCTGAGTCTTTTACCTTGCTCCACCTTCCTAACTATAAATCCCTCTTGATATAATCTTTTAATATATTTTCTTATTGTTCGTTCTGAAAGATTTAACTGTTTTTCAATTTCCTTTATAGTCAACGAGGATTTCAGTAAAAGATTATATATTTCGATTTCTGTTTTTTTAAAATTAAGAAAACCTAAAATAAAATTTAGTAACGCCACTGGTCTTTTTTTCTCCATTAATGCGTTTTCAATATCTACGACATAATTCCTTTTTGCCATCAATAATAAACTATGAAAAAGGTATTATATAAATTTTCATAGGTATGAATCTGAAAATTCAGTCACATTCTCTAGTATGCACGCAGCTTGATTAAATAATAGATTAGGTTGACCTTCATTGTAGTTCTCATCAGTAATTTTTTTCTAGCCTTGTTGATGTCCAAAGTTGTGAGCACGTAAAATTTTCAACATTTGAACAGGATGTCCATGGTAATCATTAAGAAACACCGGAGCAAAGTAAACGAGGGTTCTGATACGGGAGAAAAATACAGGCCAAAGGGATACGATAAAGACCGGTCCACCACAGAGAAGATATTATTCTCAGCGTCAGAGTACATCATTTACGAGACTAGGTTCGGAGGCTGGTTCCTCATACAGATACAGAAGCTGTTAGCCATCATCAATGAATATTCCATTAATAAAATCCCGAAAACGACGTATAATATGCGAAGAAAAGCAATCAAGACACTTACTAATTTCATTTTCAAGATATTGAACTGGATGAACTACTTCATCGAGAAAAGAAGAAGGGAGACAAGAAGAAAGAGGTAAAAAGGTAGTTCGTTTGACGATTACAACTGAAAAAAGTGTCGCTTTTGGTATTTACCCAGTGTTAAAATAAAGGAAAACAGGCGTGTAGCTTATGACCTTCTCTGCTATTAGAAGTACTTAGCGCGCGTCGTGTGAGTTCCCGCGCGCTACCGATGAATGTCTTGCATGCCTAGGATTTATTTCCTATTGAGCGTAACGCATAGACTACCATGAGTACTGCGAGGCCAAATCCCGCTATAACACCATAGAATGACCAGTCATATAGGGGAATTTTAAAAGCAACCACTAAGGAGAGGCCGATAATGATAGCCGCCGCCAGCATACCCAATAGGAGCTTGTCGGACGCTCGATCTATGGACTGCTCAACCCTCCTCAGCCCTGGATCCGACATTTCAACCCTCAACCTACCCTCAACCAGCCCTTTCAGGAACTTGTTAAGGGCCTGGGGGAGTCCGAGCACATCACTAGCCGCTTTCCTAGAAGCCCTCTCGATCCTCTCTGGCGAGAGCAACTGGTCTGTAACTATCTCGTCTAGGTAGGGCCCAACTGTGGAGATGAAGTTGAATTCAGGGTTCAACTTTACTCCGATGTCCACCACCATGGTGATCACTTTCATCATCAACATCAGGGTCGTTGGCACCCGGATGTGATACCTGTAGAGGATACTGGATATCTCTCTTATGCTCTCCTCGATGTCGTACTGGCCGAGCTCATAGGTTCTCGTCTCTTGGAGGATGACATAAAGCTCATCCTTGAGAGGGTCCACATCCTCCTCTCTGATGGCGATCCCTAGGCCGCTGAAGGCCCTCAATAGTATCTCGACATCGGATTTAACAATAGCATAGAGCACCCTAGTGAACTCGTCCCTCCGATCCGGTCTGAGGATGCCGACATTTCCGAAGTCAAGTAAAACCAACTCTCCATTGGGTGTCACCAGGAGATTTCCTGGGTGGGGGTCACCATGGAAGAAGCCGTCAACCAAGATCTGTTTAAGGTAGGCAGCGAAGCCCTTCTCCGCGATCTCCTTAGGGTTGATCCCGAGCTCTCTGATAGCGTTGGTATCATCAATCCGCACCCCGTTTATGTACTCCATGACCAAGACGCGGCTTCCCGAGTATTCCCAGATGATCCTCGGGACTCTGACCCCTGAGATACTCCTCATGTTCTTGGAGATTTGATCAGCGTTCTTCCCGTCTCTCACGAAGTCGAGTTCTTTCCTGATCTGGACGGAGAACTCCTGTACAATTCCTGTAGGGTTATATATTCGTAAATGCTGGAACGTCATCTCGATCCGCTCCGCCAAGGACTCTAGGATCTTAAGGTCCACCTCGATGGTCTCCTTAATTCCCGGACGCTGCACCTTTACAGCCACCATTGAGCTATTCTTCAGGTTTGCCCTGTGAACCTGGGATAGAGAGGCCCCAGCGAAGGCATCTTCTTCGAAGGATTGAAAAATTTCCGAGAGGGGACCACAGATCTCCTCGATGACAGTATTTACATTCTTGAAGGGGAGGACGGGTACGTTGTCTGTGAGCTTTAAGAGTTCCTCGATGAGGGGAGGAGGAAATAACTCCTGCCTTGTGCTCATCATTTGCCCCAGCTTCACGAAGGTCGGCCCCAACTCCTCAATCGCCATCCTTATACGAGTATAGACTAAACCCTCTTCATACTCACCTTTTTTACGTAGAAAGTCATGCTTTGAGAACTCAGGATACAACTGATCGAGTATTATCCCGAACCCGTATTTCACCAACACCTTGGCGAACTGATTGTAACGTTTCAGTCGGGTGAACATCAAGCTAGTTATACTTACAATTGATATATCAATGGTACTAGCTCGCATAACCTGTGCCTTCGCGCGCATGAAAGTAAAGTTGTAAAGTTCTCCTTTTACCAGAAAATAATGATTTAAGTGGAACTTCGGCTCTTAGGTAGGCAGCTATTCAAGTACTAAGAATCTGAGGAGAAGTGAAGAAGCGCGCGCTGGCTTGTCCCTAAATTCATTGAATTTTCGAGGTTACATTTATCTTAACGTTTATGGTCTCGCGTCATGTGGCCCCGTCCAGCCACAGAAGGTGACCCCATTATCGGGACAGGATGAGCACGAGACCCTTGAACCCCTCTTCCAGAACGTCGACTTAAGCCTTGCTGAAGCACAGGCACGGGAATGCTTCCACACCACCTGCCCCGGCAGGCCTCCCAGGAACCCCCTCGGCCTCCCCAGGGCCTTCATCGTCATGCGTATGAAGGCGATCTCCCCCCCGTTCTTCAACACGTGATGCGGGCTGTTTCTCGATGTCTGGACGTGTGTAGCCTAGTGTGGGGAAGGCGTGAAGCTATACGATTCGTCTTCTGGACGGGGTGGATGCGCTGTCTCTGATGGGGGGTTCTTCTCAGACGGTGTACGTTTGATGGCATGTATGGTCTGCGTGGTGGCTGGGTGTTCTACTGGGTTCACTTGTCTGTTTCATGGGGGGGATGGAGATGAATTTCGGGACAAGCCTACGCGCTCGACAGCTTTTTCGTTAAGGCTTCCACGTCGAAGAGGG
>DAOVCM010000242.1 GCA_030670015.1 Candidatus Bathyarchaeota archaeon | reverse complement strand
TCAGTATACTCTACTACCTTTTTAACCGAGGTGGTATCCACAGAGAGCACAGACTATTCTACGTATCCTTCTCTTGCCGTCGACCCCGATGGAAACATCCACGTAGCCTGGGAAGACTTAACTGACTACGGGTCAGGAACCGACGAGGATATCTTCTATAAGGTGAAGATAGGTGGGAGCTGGACCGCCACCGAGGTGGTATCCACAGAGAGCACAGGCGATTCTTTCCATCCTTCTCTTGCCGTCGACCCCGATGGAAACATCTACGTAGCTTGGACTGACTTCACTAACTACGACGGGTCAGGAACCGACGCTGATGTCTTCTACAGGCGTTTAGACGCAGTCATTTCCCATTCTGATATAATGAAAAAACTGGATCATATAGAGGCCAAGCTCGATGCTACTAAAGCGGAAGTTGATGCCATCGAGGCAAAGCTCGACAACGAAACGAGGTTCACCGACGACACGGAGCTATCAAACCTAGAGACAAAGCTCACGGACGCGCTTGATGCAATCCTGGTGAAGCTAGGCCTCCCCCCCGTAGGGGGCTCCATACTACCCAAAGAAGAACTGAGCTACATCCTGAACATGATATCGGAGAACCTGGCGGCCGTCGCCCTCATCATAGCGTCAGCAATGACCTACCTGCTGCTGATGAAAAAGATAAATTAGAAACGCCCAACCCAATATTTTTTTATAAATTTTCGTACACGCATAACTCGTTCATCCGCGTGCGCGCTGCTTCGTCCTGTAAGTATGTTGCTAGTGCCTAAATGTGGGCACATTTTCATCTCCCTCTATCCTGCCTTAAACTGCGCGCGCGCAAACAGGCCAATCACGCAGATAATAAATATAGACAAAGATGAGGCTAACGATCATACATCTTTTATATTAGGTTGGAAGAAGATAATATTATTTTGAGAGAGATATGAGAAGATTAAAGTTCACTCTCATAGTGGCGCTTCTGATCCTTATCGCTGCTTCTCCTAAACTAGCGTTTGCTCCCACTGGAGATCCAGACATAGTGGTACCTCGCCTACTGATACCTGTGACCTTAGACGGTGCCATCACCGGAGGAGAGTGGTCCGATGCCGCAGTTCAGCCAGTGACCTTCTACTTCGACGATCCAGGGAATAGCACACGGAGTGGGACAATCTACCTCAAACACGATTGCGTAAACCTCTGGCTCTGTATTGAGATAGAGGACCCCACAGAAAACACTGATGAATGGATAGCCGTGTTCTACGATGTATCAGGCGATAATTACCCGAGCTCACTAGGGGATGACCAAAAAGGGGTGCTTCACCCCGACGAAACCTTCGACTGCGCTATAATCCCCGTCCCACCAGACTACTATGATAATGATACGGACATTGGAGGAACCAAAGATATTCAGGGAGCATCAGGATGGGCTTATGAAACTCTGACATACGAGTTTGTCCATCCCCTGAACTCCGGAGACCACGCCGGTAACGACCCAACCCTTGAACCAGGAGGCACCATCCTCGCACAGTTCATGGCTGGAGATCCAGAAATCGGAGAAAAATACTATAGCTGGAATATCTACTATGACCTCAACATCACCCAGTGCCCAACCCCCGTCGGCGGAACCATAATCCAAAACAAAATAGGGCCACTCACTCCAATACTAGCCACCCTCACCACAACAGTAGCAATAGTCTCCTCCGCCATCATCATACACAAACGAAGAAAAACCAGTAAAAGCTGATTACAACCACAAACCAGAGACCTCTCAACCTCCCATAGATGGAACCATAAATTTCCATTTAGACCTTCACAAATGATTAAACTAAACATTTTTATCCTCAAATTAAACACGATGAACGGTAAAAGGTAGGATTTCTAGTTTTAAATATCGAGACCTTTTACTCATCTGCGATAAGCGGTGAGCGAGAAACCGAGATTCCCCCCTAACCTCGCGCTGTTAGTCAGCATAGTAGCCGTTTCAACAGCCTCCATTCTCATAAGGATGAGCACCGCAGGTCCACTAGCTATCTCGGCTTACCGTCTCATCTTCGCAACCATCATCCTCCTACCCTTCTTCTTCCACTCCGGAGGCCTAGAGAGACTTAGGAAAACCCCTTGCATGGACCTCCTTAAACTAATAGGGACCGGCGTAGTCCTCGCCCTGCACTTCGCCTCCTGGATCAGCAGCCTAAGCTTCACCTCCGTCGCAAGCTCTGTTATCTTCGTCCACGTTGATCCCATCTTCGTCGCCGCTGTCTCCCACTTCGTCTTCAAGGAGAGGATCGACAGGAAGACCTTCTCTGGGATGATCATCGCCTTCATCGGGACCATAATCATCGCCCTCGGAGACCTGGGCACAGGCGAGATAAACCTTTACGGCGACCTACTTGCCCTCATCGGGGCGCTCATGCTGGGCATATACATCCTAAGCGGCCGACGGATCAGGCAAAACCTCGACTTAATATCCTACGTCACACCCGTCTACGCAACCTCCGCAGTCGTTCTCACCCTGAGCAGCCTGATCACAGGAACAAGACTGGCCCCATTTCCCCCAGAGGAGTACGCCCTCTTCCTCGCCATTGCCGTTGTACCAATGATCTTCGGACACACCGTATACAACTGGGCGCTAAAGTACGTGAAAGCCCCAGTCGTATCCATCAGCCTACTGGGAGAACCTATAGGGGCAACCCTCCTTGCCTA
>DAOVCM010000167.1 GCA_030670015.1 Candidatus Bathyarchaeota archaeon | reverse complement strand
CCAGATAGAGGCCCTGAGAATTGTCTGGGCGAGGGAAGAGGAAGGCGTCAACTCCAGGGAGGTCTGGCTGCAGGTTAACGAGGCACTCAAAGGCATAAGGACTCTGAGTAGAACCTCCATCATCAACTTCCTCAAGGCGATGGTCGAGGAGGGGGTCCTCAACTACGCCGAGGTAACCGGGAAGGGCGGGTATAGATGGGTCTTCTCCCCGAAGCTAGACGAGGCAGGGTTCAAGAAGTACGTCGCCAGAAAGGTGATTACCAGCCTCATCAGAGACTTCCCAGAGGAGACCTACGAGATACTAAAGGAACTACAACCAACCTAACTAGACTATTTTTCCCTATCACCTTTTTACAGGAGCTTGGAGACATGGCTGTCCTAGGAAGGCGCGCCAGCTAGTAACGTTAATCATTGATGGGTGAGCGGTCAGATGTTGCGTGTTACGTGGGCCTCAGTTTTAGCCAGCTACGGATATACATTAACCGTGTACTCCGGCACTCTCCTCACCTCAACCCTTACTCCGCACAGGCTACGTGCCATCCAACTATCCATGGCCGCTTCTATGAGCTCCTTTACGAGTTTATCCGCTGTCAATCCTCTAGCATCCACCAGTTTCCTGCCCTTCTAGCAGTCTCATATCTGACCATCAGCGAGCACAAATCCATTCAGGCATGAACACGTGTCTAGCGAACAAGTCTTCTGGGTTTGACCGATCAATTTTCGTTACACGCTGGCGCGTACCTATTTTTACTTCAAAGGTCCTATGTAAATGAATTACATGGAAGCGCGCGCTAGGTCCTCCTCCTGATCGGTGTAAGCGTTCATGAGGTTGACGTTGATCACGCCGATCAGCGAGATCGTAAGGTCGACGAAGAACTTACCGCGCGCGCTTACAAATATAAACACGTTCGAATACTAAAAACAGCCATGAGTCATTACAATAAGATACCAGAATACCCAGACCACATCTCCGGGACATCGATACTAGCTCGCACTCTCGATGGATTGGGATTCAGATTCTACTGGTCAACAGAAGATCTGAGGGCGGAAGATTACTCCTTCAGGCCGAGCCAAGATAGCCGTAGTATAGGTGAGATCATCCAACACGTCTGGGGCCTGATGAACTGGGTGAGCATCTCAGTTCGTCAAGAATCGTATCGGAGACCTGAAAAGATCGAGTCGGTCAGGGGACTGGTTTTAGTAATGATCCGCGACATGAGGAACGCGTTGTATTCCATGAGGAATGAAGAACTTGAGGAGATATCCATCGAGGGTAAGCCCTTCTGGCATATCATCAACGGACCCATCTCAGATGCCCTGACTCACGTTGGACAGATAAACTCCTTCAGGAGGTTGGCTGGTAACCCCGTTCCAAGAGCGAACGTGTTCTTGGGCACTCCTCCATAATTGATATGATGATTACATCAAACACTTTTCCTACATTAAAAAAGGGGTCATTTTTTCTTCAGGATCGATATCTGACCCGCATGGTATATGTTATGATCTGAGACACCGTGCAGCATTTTCCTGTTTGTGAATTCGAAGTATCGTCCTCCAAATTGGCTCCCAACTTTCTTCCCGAGCGATGAACTCTCTGGGCTATCGACCGAGTCGCACAGATCATCGTACACATTCCTCAATCTCTCCAGGTCCCGGGTCCAACCATCAGAAGTCTCATCCGTTTCTGACCAATCCTCGGTATCTTCGACACTGACCATATCCTCACCCTGAAGAGTCTTACAAACAGCATCCATCCAGAAAGCACAGTGATTAGTAATCTCCCAGATTGAGTGCCTCGACTCTATAAGCCTAGCCCTAGCTTGTTCCACATCCACACCATCCAGGGCTTCAAGCAAAGATGGACCGTGCCACGCACCCTCTGAAAGAGAGGACCCATATTTCGATACCTTCTCAAAGGACTGCTTCAACCGATCTAAAGCCAAAGATATCTCGTTCATATCAGGTCTATTTTAACGTAGAGTAGAATAAACTTGATCCTAGATATAAAAGGCACCAACTACTGTATATTTTTTCGTAGTGTCTATTTCCTGCAGTTCAATACGCTGGTCTCAAGTTAACTGGTTTTTAACGCGCGCGCTTAATTCTATCCGTGCACACGGTGCACGCAAGTAATTGGGCTTATCCAGCATTTAAATTAACGCCACACAGGAAGGCGATGAAATTACGTTACAAGCTGGCGCGCGCCGGGTGCCTCACAGGGTCCGTGTGTATCACCTCAATTGAAATATTTGCATAATGATTGGAAGTAACCTATGTCTGATGATGAATTAATTGATGAAGTTGTGCGTAGTGAGATGTGTGTGATTACCAATGAGAAATTGAAAGCCTATATAGTGTTACATGATGTCTATGCGCGCGCTCAAGTCTAGTATCCTTGCTCTGTCTTCATGAACTCCCTGAGCAGGGTTGTGGCGAAACCGCCCTTGTGAAGCATGAACGAAAGCTGGACCCCCCGGGGAGCCTCAGTCACCTCGATCCTAGGCGTCAGCCTACCAAAACGACGGGTACCGGTGACCCTCATGCGCCTAAACGTCTCCACGGACATCTCAGACTCCTCAAGTATCTCGGCTTCGAGGGCGGCTGCCTCGCCCAGCGACTGGGACATCTGGTACCCGTACATGGGAGCCGTGAAACTGATCTCCTGGGCATCGTACCGGAGCTGCTCGGTCAAAGGGTCATTCACCCAGAATATGCCGCCCGTCTCATGCTTCTTCGCTATGTCACCCAGCAGCAACCTGTCGAAGAGACCGCGCCTCATCCTCTCAGCCAGATACCTGTTGCAAAGGTAGCTCTTGTACACTGAGACCAGGAGCTTACTGAGCCACCTGTCGGTGAACGTCTTCTGCCCCTGAAGTATCGCCCAACCCTCTTGCACTTTCTTGCCGTCTTTCCCGATTCTCTGCTCACCGTAGTAGTTTGGTAACCCTTTCAGGTGAATCATTTCAGCTATCCTCCTCGACCTCTCTGCGGCCTGACTCGTGGGCATACGTATGTCGGTGATCATTATTTTGAACCTGTTACCTATGAGGTGACCCGCCCTGAGCTTATTGCTGTGGAACTTGGCCCAGTTCACCTTGATGTTCAAGCTGCCCTTGATGAGCTCCAATGTGTCGTCGGGCCGCACGTCGTTCTTCTCAAAGAGTATGCTAAACGTTTGCGTGGTCACGGCGTACTTGTCTTTGAGCCCCGCGGTGCCTATGTTCTCGGGTCTGAGGTTGAAGAGATCTGCCAACTGGAGCTGCACGTCCCGGGTGGTCTGATTCCTCTTTGTTATGTTGACGTAGAGGTGGCTCCCGGAGCCCGAGGGCTCGTAGAGGGCAACCTCTTCAACCATAAAATTCTCGGGGCGTGCCCTGATCCTGCCCCCTCTGCCCTCTAGATCCGCGGTGAGGTATGGGAGTGACAGGTCGAGGGGCGGCGGCTTAATCATTCTGTGATGTATCCCGTCTGGGTTATTGAAGGGTTCGAAAAAAGGTTAACCCATCCAGGGGGCATGTCTATAGTAGCTTT
>DAOVCM010000016.1 GCA_030670015.1 Candidatus Bathyarchaeota archaeon | reverse complement strand
GGCTTCGACTTGTGGGATAACTTCATTTCCAATGATCTTGAGGGGGTCGATCTCATGGACGTTGGGTATGATGAAGATGACGTGCTGGACATCTAAGTCAGCCAATTGATGACAGAGATCAATGATTTCAGGGACATCCATTGCATCAGGTGCCAGTTTGACATACGTTGTCGCGGTTTTTTCTATCTCATTGTAAGGTCTTCCTACATCTTTACAGTGTTGTTTCAAAACTGTCATCTTTCTGCGGAGCATCTTCAGAACTTCTTCACGGCTTCTCGTAAGGCGACCAGCTTCCTTGAGCGTTGTCCCAAGGACAATATTGCAGGCATCCCCATACTTAGCGACTAATCGCAGCGTCTTCTTCTCTCCTCCACCGCCAATCATAATTGGTGGATGAGGCTGGGTCAGTGGCTGAGGGCTGTTGATTGGCTCCGCGAGCTGATAGTATTTCCCTTCATAGGGGGTTATGTCACCACGCCACATCTGTTTAGCGATCTGCAGCGTCTCCTCCAGACGCTCGAAGCGCTCACGCAGAGACGGGAGGGGGATGCCAAGCCCCTTAGACGCACGTTCATACCATCCAGCGCCGATACCAAAATAAGTTCTTCCTCCCGAGAGGACGTCGAGGGTAGAGACAATTTTCACCAAGAGTCCCGGATTTCGGTAGAAAGCGCAGGTTACCATTAGTCCAACATTAATCCTTTTAGTTAAAGCCGCTATGTAGGAGATAGCACTGTATCCTTCTAGCATGGGTGCCTCAACTGGACCATGGATGATACCATACTGGGTGCCCAGCTGAAAGAGGTGGTCCATCACCCACAAACTGTAAAAGCCATTGTTATCCGCAGTCTTAGCGATCTCGGCTAATTTCTCACCGATGTTGACGGGACTTCCCGGCCAGTCAAATTTTCCTATATGTAAACCGATCTTCATTTCTATTCTCCCTTATCCACCTTGATGTTCGGGACTTCCCTGTGCCACACTTTCATAGAACTCGATGTTCTCGGTGATCATCTCCCTGATGGGCAGGAGATGGGGGCACATCTCCTCGCATTTACCGCACTGATCACAGTTTTCCCAACTCTTCAGATGAGCTCCAACTCCTTTCCTGAACCATTCGCTGGACCGGAGTTTGTACGCAGCAGTCATGTAGAGCAACTGAGGGATATGGACGCCATTTGGGCACGGCATGCACTCCTCACAATGGCGGCAGAAACGGTTTTCCATCTTCTCGTGGATCTCCCCTATTGCCTGCCTCTCTTGCGGTGTGAGATCCTAGGATCCATTGACGATGTCCACGATCTCTTCCAGCTCCTCTATCGTCTCTATGCCTGGGTCTGGTACTATGTTATCGAACTGGAGGAGGAACTTGATGGCTAGGTTCGCGTCCTTTATTTGGCCAGCGGCGAAGGGCTTCATAGCTATGAAACCCATGTCATGCTCCTTTGCTAGAGGGACAAGTTCCTCAGCGGCCTCATCAGCGATCAGATTGAAGGGAAACTGGATGGTCTCGAAGATGCCTGAAGAGACAGCTTCAACGGCTACTGCCATGTTGTGAGTCGATATCCCAACATGCCCAACCTTGCCCAACTGCAAGGCCTCCTTAGCAATTTTCAGGGCTCCGTTGGAACTCGACAGCTTCTCATATTTCTCGAAGGTAGTCACGTTACCCAGTTGCCACAGGTCGATGTAATCCGTGTTAAGCTGCCTGAGGCTTCTCTCCAAGGATCTCGATGCACCTTTCTTATCCACTAAACCTGTTTTTGTCGCTATAACCACCGTATCTCGACGACCCGTCAGCGCCTTTCCGATTCGCTTCTCACTTGAGCCGAGCCCATAACCCGAGGCCGTATCGAAAAAATTAACCCCAAGGTCGAGAGCCCGCTGAAGTACTTTGATTGCATCCTTTTCCTGAGGGCGTGTAATTGGAATGCCCCCCATTCCCACCCTGGATACCATCAGACCCGTTTTACCCAGTCTCACAGTTTTCATTCCCTTCCTCTCCTCTCGATATGACAACTATCAGAGTCTCTTCTACGGAAATCTATCTATACCTGCTATCTGTGGAATGACTTCCCGTCCGATGATCTCGATTGGTTTAATCTCATGTGTATTTGGCATGTTGAAGATGACGTGCTGGAACCCTATTTCCTCTAGCTCTTTACACAGTTCAACGAGTTCTTTCGTGCTCATCGCATCGGGAGAAATTTTAATAGCGCCAAGAACTGTGCGTTCAATCTCCTCAAAGGATCGCCCGACTTTATCACAGTGCTCCTTCAATTTGTCGAGTTTTCTCGTCAACACTTCTTCGCGATTCTGATAAACCTCGTTGAGCCATGGGGCGTATCCTTTCAGGGGTGTGCCGAGGTGAAGGTTGCATGCATCCCCGTATTTAGCGACCAATCTCAGTGTTCTCTTCTCCCCTCCACCTCCGATCAGGATCGGCGGGTGCGGCTGGGATAGTGGCTGAGGGCTGTTGATGGGCTCTTCAAGCCGGTAATACTTGCCCTCAAAGGGAGATCGATTTCCCCGCCACATATGCTTCGCTATCTGGAGAGTCTCCTCCAGACGGTCAAGGCGTTCGCGTATGGACTGGGGGAACGGGACTCCCAGACCTTTCGATTCACGCTCGTACCACCCCGCACCGATTCCAAGGTAGGCCCTGCCTCCGGAGAGAACGTCCAGGGTTGTTACCGTCTTGATGAGTATTCCAGGGTGACGGTAGAAGTTCCCGGTGACCATCAAGCCAAGTTTGATTCGCTCTGTCACCGCCGCCAGGTACGACATGGTGGCATATCCTTCAAGCATCGGTGCCTCGGGAGGACCATATCCTGCACTCACCTGGAAGAAGTGATCCATAACCCACAGACTGGAAAAACCCGAGCTATCAGCAGCTTTCCCTATCTCGATGAGCTTTGGACCTATATTCCCTGGGCTACCAGGCCAATCAAACCGAGGTATCTGTAAACCAATCTTCATTCCAATTCCTCTCTATTACCTTGGTAAGCTAAAATGACTTCAAAAGCTTCGAGTTCTGGTCGCATCTTGGCCAGATAAATTGCTGTTTGAGAGCTAGCAAAGAAATGGAATCTAACCCTTAACGGAGTATCACCCCATCCTGCAGCTAGACACTCTTTAGCAAGCCCAATAAGCAGCAACTTCCAAGCCTGAGGACAACCTTGTCTTATAGCTACAAATCGTATTAAGACCCGTTTTTCATCTCCAATAAGATAAAAACCATCTGGCTTTACCCTGATAGCTGTGCCTGCTGCAACAACCTCATCACCGTGAAAAACCAATACGACATGTCCGTCTTGAAGGACTCTATCCCTGAAATAGTTCCTACAGGCTTCTTGATTAGGGAATGCCACTCGCATGTTAGGGTCCGCTTGGCCCAGTTCGACCAATAAATCAAGGTCATCCGTCGTTGCCAAACGACTGTTATATGACTTGACTTCGTCTGTTATCTCCCATTTACTGACTTTGTAGACGTCGAAATCGAGGTTATAGTAGTAGACACGTTCTTTTTCGACAAACCCCTTCCCACGGAGGAATTTAATTTCTTCTTCTGCAATTCTTGAACTTAGTATAGCACCTGATGCGATTTCTAAAGGTTTTTTATACTTTTTAATATATGTAAGCAATTCATCGAAAATTTTTTCTTGGGCCTCGGCTGGACAGTCTGGTAAAGCCCAAGGATAGCCAATATAAATCCTCCCTACATGGGATCTGGAACCCCGCGCCGTAACATATGCTAACGGTTTTCCATCTTCTGTCAAGGCATAGCGTGTAAATTTGGGATCCTTACTCATATCTCCTTCATGAGTATGTCTTGAAGATGCTGGAAGTCCCGAAACCTCAGAATATATTTTAGCCTGTATTTCTTCTAATTCCTGATCAGGTTCATAGTGGCGATAAATAATTTTCATATCGATTTTACATCCTTTGGATCGATGTCCTGAGGATACACCAATCAAAACGAGGTATCTGTAATCCGATTTTCATTTTTATCTCTCCTCTCAAACATGCCAGATTGTGAATTATGAAATCCGTTTATGGAATTTCCACCCTGCATCAGTTTTAATAAATTCATCATCGTACATGCCTGAGTATCTCAATTCAAGCTCTGACCTTCCTTTGTGGTACCAAGTAAGCAGAACATACGTTTTGCCATGAACTCTGTTCTCTGATACCTCTGTTAAGACTGTGATTGTCTGGTGATGCCTAGGTTGGATGCCGTTATCTGAGAGATATTTTCTTCTCTCCTCAACTTGTTTTCTAATCTCCTCCAAGCCTTTAGAGTAGGTGAGTAGATCCACTTCTGCATCATCCGTGAAAAGAGTCATAAATTCGTCTATCAGGTTCTCGTCATAAGTATACGAGTATCTTGAAATCAGATCCAGGATAGCCAGCTTGTCTTCAACGTTCATGAAAAATCACCAACTGTGGAATAATTACACACCCGATGATCTCAAGAAGTTCAATCTTGTGGACGTTTGGCATATTGAAGATGATGTGTTCCCGATGGTCGGTCTGCTTGAGTCCCTTTCCGACTATTTTTTGGCTCCGGCCACGTCCAAGACTATGGTATTCCATCTAGAATCTCACACCGATTTTTTAGCTAGTTTTCTACCTAGAGCTTTGCATTCTTCTAGAACATGTTGGCTGGGCTTGCCGTATGACTCAACTGGCTCTCCTACTATGGTACCCACACGTTTAAACAGGTTCAACATAGCGGATTTCACTTTGCCCCCGCCGCCGTGTGAATAGAAAAGCACGTATGGTTTTCCCTTGAGACCCTTCAGCCCCTTGCGAACGTCGTGTACGTAGTGATCGTCCATGAACGTCTTGAGCCCGCCGGCGACGTAGCTGAAGTAATCTGGGGAGCCGAAGGCAACGCAATCGTACTGGGGGAACGTTGTGACATCGAATCGTCCCTCGTTTGTGTTGAATAGATCAACATCGCATTCCGCAGTTTTCAGGCCCTCGGCTACAGCCTGCGCCATAGCCTCTGTGTTACCGAATTCCTGGGAATGATAGAGAACAAGTGCCTTTACCATGATTCTCTCCTCCCAAAGTTGATATCTAAACCAGATGCGCGCCGCTGAAAACGCAACTCGCGCGCTATCTTAACCTGTTTTTGACCTATCCTTCTTGGACATCTAGGCCAATTAAAACCGGGTATTTGTAGATCTACTTTCATTTCAATTCCTTCTGTTCGAGTAGGTTATCATGGCTCCGACAATTTCCCTTGCGAAGTATTTCCAATAAACTGCATCTTCGATGATGAAGATATGAGAATACTCTTTTCACAGGATCACTTCCTCATCTTCTTCATCGTGGGTTCAAGCTCTTTAAGCCCGAGTTTTGCGAGGGTCTCGGTAGTTGGTACGCCTCTCTCGTCCCAGCCGACTGCTTCATAATATCCCTTTTTGAGCCTCTCCACAAGATCCTTGTTGGTAGTTTTTCCTTTGTGCGGACCAGTCGGGAGCGGTTCGTAGAACCGTGGGGGATTATCGAAGTCTTTGTCTGGGTCCCAAAAGACATCCGGACCGCCCATAAGTAGCGTCGCCTGCTCAACGGTGAGAATACGCTGCCCTTGATCAGTACACCATTTATGTTTATTGATCTCCCACCCCGTAATGGCTCGGGCGAAGTCCCAGATGAGGTCGTCTCTACAGAACCAGCAGTTGACACTGGAATCGTAGAAGACGATCAGCATGTCGTTGTATCCGTCTCTAACAGTCGACATGTGGTCGCCACCTTGGGTAGAGGCTGCGTAGCTTATTGGGTTTTTATCGAGTCCACTCCTCGTGCCATGTGCACCGACCTCAATTCCCTTGACGTGGACCGCATAGGGTGTAACGTCCACATCTTTTATCTCGGAGATCTTCTTGGCTGCCCTGTAAGTTCCTTCTGCGAGAACATTTCCCACCTTTTTCCTCTCGGCTATCAGTCGGGCCAATTTGTCGAAGGCGTCTGCATCACCCCATTTTAGCTCGAATCCGAGATCCTCCTTCTTCAGGATGCCTCGCTGGTAGAGTTCGGCTGCGAAGCCCATCGTGTTAGCGCCGTTGATGCCTGAGTGGCCGAGGTTGTCTATTAGAGAACTCAGGTGGATGCATGCTTCTGGGGCGAAGATACCGAAGTTTGTGCCGAGGTATGCCTGTAGCTCGTAGTCGGGCGTGTCGGTGATGTCCCCCTTCCATTTCCCAGTTTTAATACAGCTCAACTTCATGCAGCCGATGATGCAGTTGAAATCGGAGCAGGAGCGTTTGACCCAGAACCTGGTGCTGAAATAGGGAACTCCGAATCGTTTTTCGTCATGCCACTCTTCTTGCCAGTTCCTTATCGGCTCGGCGCTCCGTTCCGCGCCGATGGAGTACCCACCGTATGCTGTGCCCCAAAACCGGATTCTGGTTTGCGTGCGTGCGAGTCTCCTTTGAACCTCCCTTAAAAGGATCTTCACCGTCTCAGGCGCAGCCACATCTGGCATGGGCCCTCTGCCCTTAACTGCTATGGCTTTCAGGTTCTTGGAGCCCATGACAGCCCCGTAGCCACCGTAACCAGCGGCGTGCCCGAGTTTTGATATGATGGCCGCGGTTCTTACTAGATTTTCACCTGCTGGTCCGATGTATAAGAGGCCAGGTTCTCGCAATCGTCCTGATTTGGGTTTACGGCTTTCCAGTTCGTTTACGACCTCGGCGTTCAGGGTTTTGAGCGTCTCTTCGCCGAGCATCCCCCAAACGTGGCTGGCGTCCCTGAGCTCACATCCCTCATCTGTGACGAGAATATAAACGGGGCTGTTAGCTTTTCCCTTGATGATCAACCCATCGAACCCTGAGAAGCGCAGCTCAGATGCAAACTCTGAGCTGACAGTTGAGCCGACGATGCTGTTGCTGAGCGGAGATTTCCCTGAACAGCAGACACGTGTGCCAGGATAGATTCCTGTCATGGGTCCAGTTAGAACCGTTAATACGTTCTCCGGTCCTAATGGATCTACCTCCGCCCAGTTCTTGCCTAGTTTGTCTAAGAGTATCTTCGCAGCTAGTCCTCTGCCACCAAAATAGGCTTCAAGAGTCGCTTCATCGAAGCTAGTCTCTCTCGTATTTTCTTTTGATAGATCTACTTCCAAGTAGTTACCTGCGTAACCTCTCGGCATTCAGACGACCTCCTCCCCCTTCTCCCCGAAGAGGTTTATCGCGAGGTCTTTAGCCACATCTAATGGGTCCCTCGCGAATAGTTTCTTGTGAATATCCATACGGCTGTCAGATACGAGATGTAGGGCGTTGAAGCCTCCCTCTTGGCAGGCCTTCACGCACTCTGGGTCACCACCGCATAAATCACAAATCACCGCCTTGTTATGCTTTGGGTGAAGGAAGGGTACATTGCCGGGGCAAGCCTCTATGCAATCACCACAGCTCGTGCATTTCTCTTGGTCGACGATAACGGCCTTCGTGTTCTCATCGACGGATAGGGCTCCAACAGGGCAAGATTTTACGCAAGGATAGTCATCGCATTGGGCGCATAGATGTGGCACTTCGAGTCCAGGAAATGGCATGAAGATCCTTATCCTCGATGCTTCTGGCCATATCCACCCTTCATGATGTATGCTACAGGCTATCTCACACCGCCTGCAGCCTGAACAAGCTATAACATCCCTCAGGATAAAGGAGCTACTCATTTTATCACCACGAGCATATTCATGGCTATCACTGAGCCATGTTCTTGTAGAAATCGTAGTTCTCCTGGATGAGCTCCCTTATGGGCAGGTTGTAGGGGCACTTTTTTCGCACTCTCCGCACTGGATGCAATTCACCGCGGTCTCGGCGGCGTCGGCGAACCACCCGGATACGACCCTCTCCTTGGGCCAGAGCCCTGTTGATCACCTTGACGGCCTCCTCCAGCGGTGGACGCTGGATCGGGATGCCTCCCATCCCCACCTTGGAGACCTCCAATCCGGTCTTACCTAATCTTACTTTCTTCATTCTGATATTCCCTCTCAAATTGATAGTCCCGTCATGGAATGTTTCCCTCACGAATCAAGCTAAATCATCTACTTCTGGGATGACTTCCCGTCCGATGATCTCAATAGTCTCGATCTCGTGGACGTTCGGCATGTTGAAAATGACGTGATCGAAGCCGATTCCGTTCAGCTCACGACATAGCGAGACGACATCGTCAGGTCCCATCTCTCCAGGCGCTATTCGAATGGTTCCTAGGACTGTTTTCTCTATATCTTCGTAGGGGCGCCCGATGTCCTTGCAGTGTCTCTTCAAGACTTCCAGCTTCCCCGTCAGGATCTTCACCTTGTCCCGGTATATCTCGTGGTGCCTTTCGTTGAACTCCTTCGGCGTGGCCCCGAAGTACAAGTTGCAGGCGTCGGCGTATTTGGCTACTAGACGCAGTGTCTTCTTCTCACCGCTGCCACCGATAAGTATGGGTGGGTGAGGTCGGCTCAGGGGCTGAGGGCTATTTATGGGCTCAGAGAGATGATAGTATTTCCCTTCATAGGGCGTCCTGTCGCCTTTCCACATTTGATGGGCTATCTGAAGCGTCTCCTCCAGACGTACGAAACGCTCTTTCAACGGAGGGAAAGGTACCCCTAGGCCTCTCGCCTCTTGTTCATACCATCCCGTACCGATTCCGAAGTAGCTACGCCCGCCCGAGAGCACGTCAAGCGTCGTAACGTTTTTCACCAGAAGACCCGGATGTCGATAGATGTTTCCCGTCACCAGGAGCCCGATCTTGATTCGTTTAGTTAAGGCCGCACAATAAGAGATCGCGCTATACCCCTCCAGCATAGGAGCTTCAGCCCCGCCAAACACGCCACCCATCTCAAAATAGTGATCCATAACCCATAGGCTGTAGAATCCAGCCTCATCTGCGGTAGTGGCTATTTCTCCCAGCTTATCACCTATATTCTCGGGGCTACCGGGCCAATCGAATCTAATAACTTGTAAACCGATTTTCATCTCAGATGTCTCCTATGGCTTCGACTTGTGGGATAACTTCACTTCCAATGATCTTGAGGGGTTCGATCTCATGGACGTTGGGCATGTTGAAGATGACATGTTGGAAGCCCAAGTCAGCTAGTTCACGACATAGTTCGATGACTTCAGCGGTATCTGTAGCACCTGAGGCTAGCTTTATATAAGTCACAATTGTTTTCTCGATGTCCTCGTAGGGGCGTCCGACATTATTGCAATGCCGTTTTAAGATTCCCAATTTTCTTCGAAGCATTTCCAATCTTTCTTCACGGCTTTGAGATCTCGCCTTAACACCGAATTCCTCAAGAGGTGAGGGGGAATTAATGACGAAATTCCAGGCATCACCCCACTTTGCCACAAGACGTAGCGTTTTCTTCTCTCCTCCTCCACCGATCAGAATAGGCGGGTGGGGTTTGGATAATGGTTGAGGGCTGTTGATGGGCTCCTCAAGCCGATAGTACTTACCCTCGAACGGGGATCGATCTCCTCTCCACATATGCTTGGCGATCTGAAGTGTTTCCTCCAGACGTTCGAAACGTTCAGTCCACGTTGAGGGAAACGGAATACCCAGCCCTTCTGCCTCACGTTCATACCATCCAGCGCCAATGCCTAAATAAGTGCGCCCACCGGAGAGAACATCGATGGTCGATATCACTTTCACAAGCAGACCTGGATGGCGGTATAAAGGACACGTCACCAATAGTCCGAGCTTAATCTGCTTGGTTACAGCAGCCAAGTAGGAGATAGTACTGTATCCCTCTAGCATTGGCGCCTCAACTGGACCGTGAATAATACCAAAGTTCGTTCCCAACTGGAAGAGATGATCCATGACCCATATACTGTAAAAGCCATTTCTGTCCGCAGTCTTGGCGATCTCTGCTAATTTCTCACCGATGTTGTCCGGACTTCCCGGCCAATCGAATTTTCCTATATGTAAACCGATTTTCATTTTAACATCCTCTTTATCATCCGTTTATTGAATTTCCATCCTGAATCAGTTTGAATGAATTCATTATACATACCTGAATATCCTAATTCAAGCTCCGACGTAGCTTTTTGATACCAAGTAGGACATGTGTTTTACCTTGAACTCTGTTATCTGATACATCTGTTAAGACTGTAATAGTCTGGTGATG
>DAOVCM010000041.1 GCA_030670015.1 Candidatus Bathyarchaeota archaeon | reverse complement strand
GACCATCGTCGCGAGCTAATATGTCCATGACAATAGCGCCTGCGCCGAGGGCTGCTCTGTTTGCGCTCTCAGCGGTCATCGACTTGATAAGGCCGGCGACCATCATCTGAAGGCCGCCGCCTGCGCTGCTAGTTGTGCAGTAGAGGTCTACACCAACCTTACCGTCGTAGGGGAGTACGATGCCCCTGCCGTCGGGAGATAGGATCTTGTGACCTGTAAGCTCCTCGACCTCTCTGACTGCGTTCTGCACGCCCATGGTCACATCTTCATAAGGGGTCTCGACAGTTGTGGGCGCCTCACCGGCGACGAGAAACCGCCATTCACCGTCTTTCTTGTGAAAGAACCGTGCTTTCGTAGTGGTACTTCCCACATCGGTAGCAAGTATATACAACATCTCTTCAGTGGGTTTCCTGAGGGTAGCCATTGCGATTCGTAAAGGTGTGTTAGTAAGTCATCCTTAAGGTTTTCTGAGATGCTAAAGGAATCTTAAGCTGAAATTAGAACGGGAGGAAACGCCTCCAGCCCCTCTTGGAAGGAGGCTCCTCTGTGCCGGTTACTGGTTTCTCCTTCTCGTTGGGCTTCGCGGCCTCTTTTTTCTTTTGTTCTGGTTCTTCTCCTGCCAACTCCTCTAAGGTGGTAAGAAGCTTCTCCACGTTCTCGCGTTTCTCGAATATCTGGAGAAACTTTTCACCAGTCATTCCTATATTTTCACCGAAAGCAGGTAGAAAGGGTGAAATAAAGAAGCGTCCCATCTGAGATCCTATGTAAGTTAATGGCTTAACACTCTCGATCATGAGGATCGCGGCCACTTCCATGCCGTATTTATGAATCTTCTCGGCGATGTTCCTTATCATTTCCTCCTCGTCTTCGGAGGTTATCTCCAGATCCCAGTACAAGTCGTTCGCCCCTTGAAGCTAAATAGCCGACTATCTTTTCTTTTGTGGAGCATTTAAACTTATTCAGGTGTCCTCGGAAGGTAAGGGTTTTACCCGTTGACGTTTTAGCGTCGTCCGGAGAGAAAGGTAAGCACCAGCGATACCTCCAGCGGCGTAGATTATCAGAAGGACGAAGATAAATCCAAGTATGTTCTCAAAAGTCGAGGAAAGCAGGAAAAAGATTGAAAAGATCCAGGTCACAGCGCCTACTTTCAACCCTACCAACAGGTGTTTAGATGAAGCCTTTCTGCAAACCAAATACGACGCCAATATTCCCCCTGAGAGGTATATGACATATAGGGCGTCAGCAAGTAAATTTGTGGGAACCCAAGCGAAGTAAGGTAATGCTTGACGCGATATCCAGACGAAGCCGTTTGCTAGCATTGCCCCTGCCATGTAGTCGGTCAGGGTGGGCTTCCGCTCGTCTTCACTCAATGTAATATTCGACCTCTCTTAATATCTCTACTTCGTATAAGAATCTTACATGAATTGGTAAGACAGTTGAATATAAGAAAAAAGGGAGAGGGTGTTTATACTACACCTAACCAGTCTCTCAGAAGGAATAATACCCTGCCTTGATACATGCCGAACCTTGTCATCACTGTGTTTCCGAAGGAGGCGCCGAAGGATAGCAGCATCATCCAGCGCCCCACCTTTGGAATCCAGCCTATCGTACCTTTATGTATGCCCTCATATGTGAAGATGAAGTGGCTCAGCGCGGTGACGCAGCCTACGAAGATGAGGATGTTGTTCACGGTGTCCAGCGGGGTAGCTGCAATGATGGGGGATGCCGTTGCCGCGATGTTCTTGATGAAGTCGCTGTGTATGCCGGCCCGTATGGAGATGCCTACACCGTTTCCTACAAGGAAGGCGATGGGATACCTGTAGACCCAGTAGTACTCTCTGGAAAATCTGAAGTAGAGCATGATGCCGAGGACGAAGACGACGGCGTAGATCATCTCGCCATTCATGATGTGGGCCCAGCCATAGTCTCTGATGTTTTTTACGCCCATTACTATGGCGTGGCCTGCAGCAATGCCGATGAAGGTGTTCTCAGCGAACTTGAAGACGATGTTGTCCCTGAACGCGTAGCTCGTCGCTGCAATGGTGAAGAAGGCGGCGATCCATATTGCCGGATCTGATGAAACCATCTTAGGTCTCCTCCTTTCGTGATGCCTTAGCGCCGAAGTATGAGATGTTGCCTATGAGGATGAGGATGATCACCAGTGTCTGTGTGAAGCTGAGGACATCTGAGCTCTGTATCGCGTCGCCCGGATGTCTTGTGAGGAATTCCATGTCGGCTGCACCCTTGACTCCATCTATCAACCCGAGTAGCTGACCTGTGTCGTAGTATGGTTTCATTGAAGTGGTCATCATGCTGAGGAACCCACCAAGTACATCTTTGTCATACGCGCTGTAGGCTTGGTATACCCAGCCCTCAGAAGTGCCTCCTGCTGTCGTGAGATATGCAACAATGTCAAAGTCGTCTGCTCCTGCGACATCCTGAAGGATGGAAATCTGAGCTATGGGTATTCCCGTGTAATCTGTCGAGACTAGGGCAGGGAGGTCGCCTAGAACTCCAGCCATGGCGGTCTGTTCACCAGCTATGTAGCCGAGAAATACATAGTCTTCACCATACACGGCGCCGTAGTTGCTCTCAGGTTTGACTCCTTCCATTACTAGTGGGTACATCATCGAACCTTCGAGAGCAGTGGCCATTATGACGACCTTGAGATCCTTCTCGAAGAACTGGTGGAACACTGCGATGTTCGCTGGACCTAGCGAGGGATACCCTCCTGATCCGTAGCCTATGTCGAATAGTATAACTGAGCCTTCGGGAAGTGCGTCTACGGTATCATACCAGTCTTGCGCCATCTGGCCGGTCATGATCGGAAGTCCTAGGGGGTGTAGGGTGGGGATGATCATAGCGATAAGTACCAGTGTCAACACTAGCTCCCTCGGTAGCGCTGCGAGTTTCTCCCATGCGGACATTCTTAGCGCCTCCCTAGGTAGCCGGTCTCCATGCCAATCAGCGTTTTAATGCCAATTACCACAGCGCCGATGCCTATACCGATCCTGATGCCCCTATAAGCGCCACCTACGATAGCCGTGAAGATCCATTCACGGGTGTAGAAGAACGCGGGGAAGGTGGCAGGGAAGATTGGTGTGTTTCCGAGGATGACGAGGATGGCGGTGGCGAAGAGCAGGAATGAGTCGATGTTCCTAGCTCTCAAGATCTTGTAGGCGCCAATCGCCATGTAGAAAGCGAGAGATGAGTACATCGTCGCTCCCAGTGGCAGAAATATCGCGTTATATATCCACTTATACTGGGAGCTTGCTTCGAATTGACCGGTTCCGAGGCCGACCACCACGAACACGATGAGCATGAATAGAAGCCATGCGCTGAAATACCATTCAGAGGTTTTCCTATCAGAGATGCGTTTACCGTGTACTCTGAAGAGGTTGGCAGCACCGAGGCCGAGAGCGAATGCCTGGAGCACTACGCCCCAGTTCTTGATTATTGTGAAGGTCTCCTTCACAGCACTGAAAGTTGTGTAGTAGTCCATCACGGCTATGACGCCGACTATGAAGGTTATCACGAGCGGGATATCTCTTTTATAATCCAACTTCATTCACCTCACAATTTTAGAAGGTCGCTGATCACTGTGATGTTAGCTGTTGCCAGAAGCATTCCGAGTACACTCAGTATAATTGCGACTATCTTGTACCAGTCCTGAGAGGCGATGGATCCGATCTGATTGGGATCGCCGGAGACATATGCGCCTGCTGCGAACATCTCCTCTCCGATGAGGACGTAGTCGCAAAGGGCGGCGAAGAAGGGTATCTGGTACATCCTTGCCGTGCCACCGACTTGCATCGCGCCGACCCTATGGAAGGTCTCCGCGAACATCATAGATTCAGCCCAGAAGGGACCTATCATGATGTTAGCGGCCGGTTTCATTCGGGAAGCCATACCGATTACGCCGCTTGCCCATGCGAACTGGGTGCCGGACAGGTACGGTATTTGTGTCTCGACGTCGAGTTCATCCAGCTTTCCCTCCGCTCTATAGGCGTCCCTGACAATTTCTATGGCGACGGGCAAAACGTCGACTCGTGACATGGGGACATACAGCTTCGCGCCCAGACGTGCGCATAGTGTCGCCACGTAGCTGAGGACTGATAGACCTGCAATAGTTTGAGTGGCATAGAGATCCGTGAAGCTGCCTCTGCCGGGGATGTCGAAGATAGGTCGCCCTGTCTCCACGGCTCTGCCCACGACTTCCTCGATGGCGTCGAGGCCAGGCAGCCGCCTTATCCGGATCTTTCCCTCCTTGCCTATCTGTATCGCTAAGTAAGTCGCAACCCACGCTAGTACAAATGCAATTAGAGGTACTATTCTTCCTTCTGTGAATATTGCCAATTTTTTTTCCTCCACGATTTGTTTGATTTATCCGATGTAAGGTTATTGCATACTTCATATAAATTTTTGGTGTTAATTATTACGATAAAAAAATGATAAGAAGTGAAGGGGAAAAGATTCAATAGAGCTAAATAATTTATACAGCTTAAACTTAGGGGTTAAATAATGGATAAAAGCTCGGATCAAGCGATAAATGACATAGTTGCTGGTGCGTCACTTGCATTTGGTATTGTCCTCCTCGTCCAGGAAGGACTTGGCCTATACTACGCTTGGGTAGGGGTGGAGCTGGAAACAATAAGCGGAGGATTTTTATTCGCCCTTTTTGCCATCCTCCACCTCATTGGCGGTTTCTTGGGAGGTTATCTCGTTGGCAGGAAGAGGAAGGAAAACATCATTCGTGTTGGGATCATTACGGCAATACTAGCATATATCATCGAGTTCATCTATAACCTCATCTTCGTTGGCTCCTTTGGCGGAAATATTTATGCAGTGTTAAGCCTTGTTATTGGCAGTATCTTTGGAGCCTTATTCGCATCACGTTATGATATTCTCTGATAAGATCAAGTTCGTGGATATCTTGTAAAGGGAAAAGTTGTTTTTTCTGAATGTCTTGGTGACAGAGATTGAAATAGAATTTTCAAATTTATTAAATATAAATAACTAAATTTCCGGTATCTTATAACACCAACATGCGTTCGCGTTTGCATCATGCGTGGGTTCACCTCTTCACATGGCTAAAACACATTACATACATTATATACAACTAGTTGTTGAGTGTATGTAGCGAAGTACTATGACAAAAGGCGTCGAATGCAAACTCACTGATTGCTCCCATAACAAGGATCGGGAATGCAGCATCGATTCCCGCGCGGAACCTCTGCTTGAATGGATGTCCTTCACAGGCTACTGCCCAGATTACAATGGGACAAAGTTCCCCGGCGTAAGGGATGAGAACCGAAAAGGTAAATCACTATTTGCTAAGAAAAAGTGACATAGAAATAACTTTCTGCTCGTCGTGATAAAATAATTTTTCTCGATTAACCTATCAAATAGCTTTATTCATTTATCAGATGCTACAGGACATACTCGTTTTAGAGAATCACTACCTGAAACATAGTGCTGTCAGAACGCATTTTACTCTTTATACCTGTTTTAACATTATTGTCGATGATGTAGCTTTAGTTTACTCAATAATCATAACTTGTTCCACCCTGAAAGGAGCGCCAAATCTATTAATAAGATATAGGCACACACGAGGGGATATGAAGTTCGAGCACGTGCTAGGCCTCGTCTTCTTCTCCTGCACCGCCGCCGCCTACCTGATCCTGTTCGGATTGGGACGAAAGTGGAGGAAGGAGTTCGAGGCTAAAGGAATCGGGTACTGGCAGGCTCCCAAGGAGGAGAGAGTCAGAGAGCTCACAGAGGAGCTGTGGCGACCAAGGCTCATCGCATTCTTCTACGCTTTGGCATACTTCGCAAACGGCTACATGAAGATAACCTTCTCGATGTGGGCTCCCCTCTACCTTCTCCAGATCCGGGGGGTCAGCACCTTCGACACCGCTCTGTTCCTCGGCCTCGTCTACGTGTCCTGGCAGTGGAAGATGTTCATAGGGATGATCTCAGACGGGATGCCCGTTAACTTCAGAGGAAACACATACAGAAGACATCCGCTCTTCGTGGCGACAGGGGTGCTCAGCATCATCGCAACGCTAGGTTTCATAATGGTGAACCCCAACGAGATACCTATCTGGACCGGTTTCTTCCCACTCTGCCTAACGATGACAACGGCCGGCGCCCTCTTCGACATAGCAGCGGACTCCTACACCATCGACGTCACGCCGCCGAAGTGGCATGCGAGAGTCCTGGGCGGCGTCAACACATTTGGCATGGCCCTTGGCGGGACAGCCGCCAGCCTGTTGAGTCCATTCTTGATCGCCTTGGGAGGATACCAGCTTGTCTTCATAAGCGGCGGACTGGTGGGTCTCCTTGCGTTTCCCTTCCTCATCCTGAAGGAGCCGAAGCTTGAGCGCGAAAGGATCTTCAGCAAACAGGCCATCGCCTTCACCTTCACAGAGAGGACAGTGCTCGTTGCCTCCTTGCTGATGCTCGGCACGGCTATCGGGACGCGGAGGATCAGCAACCCCACCGGCGGGATGTTCACGCTGATCATGAACGAGATTGTAGGCGGCTTCACTCCAACCAAGGCAGGGAACATAGCAGTGGTGACCCTCCTTGCCGGGATACCTGCATCCATCATCGGCGGATGGGCCGCGGACAGATGGGGTCACAAGCGACTCTACTGGATGACAGGGATAGTTATGATGGCCTCTGGCTTCCTCTGGATGACGCTGCAGAGGGGGATGACCACCTGGTTCATCGTCCTAGCGATCATCTCAAACTTCATCGAGAGGATCAACTCCGGAGGCAGAATGGCCCTGATGGGCGACGCCACACCTCTCGCACTGTCAGCGACCGTCTTCCAGATGTACATGTCCTTCTCATGGGTGGGCAACGTTCCCTCGTCCATCATCATCGGCATCCTGCTCCCAAGGAACATCCCCCTCCTATTCGCCGTGTTATCCTCCTTCACACTCATACCGTTACTCCTAGTCAGATATCTGAACCCCTATGAGGCAGGAAAAGCTGTTAGCGTCTAAAGGATAGATATTCAGAACTTAAGTGACAAGGATGAAAGGGCAGTTCAAATTTACTCCTTAGAAGTTCATTACAGTATAGCCTTCACTGACTTTC
>DAOVCM010000250.1 GCA_030670015.1 Candidatus Bathyarchaeota archaeon | reverse complement strand
GCTTGGCAACCGATGTTTGTGCAGAGGCAATTAAGAAATCAGGTCTTAATCCTTCAAGTTTAGATATGATGATATTTTATACAGATGTCCCCCCTACATTACTTGAAAACGATAGTTTAAAAAAAACATACTATGAAATATCTCCTCATATTCAATATTTACTAACCTACATTCCGCACTTCGGGAAGGGTGATTTTCTAATTTTTATTTATTGAGAACATCATTAATATCAGATAGTTAAGTCACTTGTAGTATATCGCTCTTAAGTCCCTGAGCGCCATAAGTATTTCCTTTTCCCCCCGATCAATGGCGCGGAGTTGTTTTATATCCTCTCTAAATTCACGGTAATGCTTGCCTGCCTGATGCAATCGAGCCTCATCGGCTCTTCGAATCAGCTTGCAGCGACGCTTGTTGTCCTTGAACAGAAAGAGTGTCTGTAGATGGCCGGGGCCGTGTGCGCAGTGGCAACTTGGGTTCCCACACTTCCTGCGCACGACGGAAACACTACCCACCGCCAACTCGTGATCCTGTGTGAGCCGCCGGAGCAGGCGCTGCCGCACTCTCTGGAGCTGGCGGAGAGAATCAAGCAATTTTGTTCTTGACACTGTCATGATGCTAGTATACTATATTAATAACATGTATACAAGAGGAAAAAGCGGCAGCCATCGTGTGGTCACCCCGGAAGGACCAGCCAACCTCCGCGTATACTTGATAGGACCTCACCCGATTCTCTTAGATTTCCTCGACAGGATGACTTTCTCTCGTATCGCCCGCTCGTGCCTCGGTACACCGCGCGAAGGACTCCTCGACCACGCTCAGACACTCTCCATCCTGGTCCAAAACATTATCCTCTCACCCGCCCCACTATACCGGATAGCCGAGTGGTCGGCATCGATCAGTCCCGAGGCCCTGGGTATCAACGATGCAGAGAAGCAATCGATAAACGATGACCGTGTGGCACGGAGCCTCGACGCTCTAGTGTCCCCGCGGGCAAGGAGTCTCTTCTTTCGCCTGGCCCTACACATCATCAAGCAATTCGAGCTGGATACCAGACGCATCCATCACGACACGACCACAGTGACATTCCATGGACGCTATGAGAGTTCGATTCACGAGCCCCGTATTACCCGTGGAATCAACAAGGATCATCGGCCGGACCTCAAACAGCTTGTCTTCGGTCTCAACGTGACCGCAGACGGTGCTGTGCCTGTCTCTCATGATGTCTACAGTGGAAACAGAACCGATGACACGGTGCATCGAAGCAACGTTGACCGACTCCGTGAGCTCCTTGGACGTGATGATTTTATCTATGTTGCCGACAGTAAGCTCTGTACCCGTAAAAACCTCAAGCATGTGGAGAGTTATGGAGGCAAGTTTGTCACTGTCCTCCCTCGAACACGTTCTGAGGACAAGTATTTCCGGGACAAATTGCGCAACGGCGCGCACGTTCGCTGGCGTCGTTTTGCGGTAATCGAGAACAAGAGACGTAGGAGGGACCCCCCGAACATCTACTGGACTACCGCAGATGGTCCCGGGGAGACAGTCGAGGGCTACAGGATCCTATGGTGCAAGAGCTCTCATAAGGCAGAACTTGATGCCCAGGTCAGAGAGACGACCTTGCAGAAGGCCGAGACTGAGCTATTCAGCCTTGGCACTCGGCTCAATCGAGGCCGGCTACATGACCGTGCCGCCATCAACAAGGAAATCAAGAACATTCTTCAAAGGTTCAAATGCCGGCGGTTCCTCAAGGTCAGCATCTCCACCCACGTCCTGGTCCAAACAAAACGCCTGCGACGTGGTCGCCCCAGGAAAGAGGATCTCGTCCAAGAAATCCGCTCCAGCCTCTTTCAACTCACTGTACAACGAGATAAAGAGGCGCTTCGTACCGAGGCTCGAACCGATGGTGTATTCCCGCTGGCCACCAATCTCGAACCAAGGGAGGCGTCGAAAAAGGATGTGCTGCTCATCTACAAGTATCAGCCATATGTAGAGAAAAGGCATGCACTATTCAAGAATGAACTGGGAATCGCTCCTGTTTATCTCAAGAAACCACGTCGGGCGGCGGGCTTGATCCATGCAACGTTCCTGGCAATGACCCTTGATGCACTGATCGAGCGAACACTGCACCAGGGAATGCAACGATTCGCAATCGAGAGTATTCCCATCTTGCCCGAAGGCCGGTCAACCAAAACTCCAACAACGGCCCGACTGCTGGAAATGTTCAGCGGCATCTCGTGGTATGAATTCGAACGCGGAGGTCAGACAGTTACGTTTCCTGTACAACTGTCGAAAATACAAAAATTGCTCCTCCGACTACTCGATATTGACCCCTCGGCTTATGCCTGATAGACTCTTTCCCAAAGGGTAATATTCCTGAATGTACCTTCAGCTAAGTGCGGAATGTAGGTTACTAAGGGAAAGAAAAATCGATTTACACTGTGAATGTATTAATATTGGAGGAAGCTGTACTGCTTATATTTCTGCTTTGCAGCTAGCCTACGGACTAATAAAATCTAGAACTAAAAAGAATATCTTAATTATAGGAGCCGCAAATTGCTCCTCTTTTTTGGAAAAAGCAGATAAGAATGTTGCTATGACTTTCGCAGATGGAGCGGCAG
>DAOVCM010000026.1 GCA_030670015.1 Candidatus Bathyarchaeota archaeon | reverse complement strand
CATAAAAAAATGAAGAATATTTTCAAAACAGACTCTGATTAGAGCTGAGGGTTATTATTCTGGTCTTTCTCGAAAGACTAAAAACATCCATGGGCTTCTTCATCATGCCCGTCACCGACGACGCGCCATGCAGACGGACCTCTCCGAGGGAAACCGGTGAGGAGTGGGTTACCCAGACATGGGACAGACGGGCAGGGTAGGCGTCGGAAACCTCGCATCTGAGAGAGCTCGGCTGAGGGGGGCGCAGCCCCATCAGTGAAGTCGTGGGTTTGCTGCGAGGGACAGGGACGCCTGCCCTCAAACCTTAAATCGACGCCCTCCCCAACAGATACCCGTTTCAAAAAGGCGATCCATATGGACATTGATACGCGCTACGAGCTCTGCTCACGCAACCTGCAGGAGATCATCAAACCCGACGAGCTGCATAACCTACTGGAAACAAATGAAAAGCCGAAGGGATATGTCGGCTTCGAGTGCTCAGGCTTGATGCACGCCGGGACCGGCCTCATAGTCGGCAGGAAGATGCTGGACTACGTCGAGGCTGGGTTCGACTTCGTCATCTTCCTCGCCGACTGGCACAGCTGGATCAACAACAAGCTCGGCGGGGTCATGGAGAACATACGGATAGGCGGCGAGTATTTCAAGGACTGCTTCACAGCCCTCGACCTTCCTGAGGGTAAGGTTCGCTACCTCTGGGCGTCTGACCTAGTCCAAGAGGCGGAGTACTGGGCCAAGATCGTCAGGGTGATGAAATCATCGAGCCTCAGAAGGATACTGCGAGCCATGCCCATTATGGGGCGGAGCTCCGACTCACGTGACATCGAGGCTGCCTGGACCCTCTACCCCGCGATGCAGGCGAGCGACATCTACCAGATGGATCTTGATGCAGCCTGCTCAGGCATGGACCAGCGGAAGGTCCACATGCTCGCAAGGGAGATCGCGCCCAAGCTCGGATACAAGACTCCCATCTGCCTTCATTCACCTCTACTCCCAGGGCTACAGGATTCCAATGTCACCGGCACCTTCGACGAGGACGCCTCCATCGACCACAGTATCAAGTCGAAGATGTCCAAAAGCGTCGAGAGCGGCGCCATCTGGGTGAACGACCCGCCCGAAATAATCCAGGAGAAATACAGGCAGGCCTTCTGCCCGGCTAAGCAGGCCGAAGGTAACCCGGTTCTCGAACACGCACGCCTTGTTGTCTTCCCCCACCTCGGCGTCCTAGAGATAGAGAGGCCTGGAAAGTATGGTGGAGACTTAACCGTTGAAAGCTATACGGAGCTTGAGCAGCTGTTCGTGTCCGGTGATCTCCACCCCCTCGACCTGAAAAAGGCGGTGGCCGAATCCTTCACTAAGATCCTCGAGCCAGTGCGACGATACTTCGAGGGTAAGCCGGAGAACCTTGAGAAGATACGTCAACTCCAGATAACGCGTTAATGAACTCAGTCAGAAGCCAGCTTGCCTATCTTCTCTGCCATGTCACACAGCCTGCAGGCGTAGCCCCACTCGTTATCATACCAGGCTAGCACCTTGACCAGCCGTCCCTTCACCATCGTCGACGGCCCATCAATGATTGCGGAGTGAGGGTCGTGGATGTAGTCACTAGAGACTAAGGGCTCATCCGTGTAGGCCAAGATACCCTTAAGTTTCTTCGCAGCCTCCATGAAGGCCGCGTTGACCTCGTCATCCGTCGTCCTCACCTTGAGGATCCCAGTGAAGTCTACCACCGACACATTTGGAACAGGCACCCTCATCGCCATGCCGCCGATCTTGCCGTCTAGCTCTGGGATCACCTGTCCGATGGCGGCGGCGGCACCCGTGGAAGTGGGGATAATGTTGGTGGCGGCCGCCCTTGCCCTGCGTAGGTCCTTTTGAGCCCGGTCGAGGAGCGTCTGTGTGTTGGTGTAGGCGTGAACCGTCAACATGAACCCGGAATCAACGCCGAACCGCTCGTGGAGCACATTCAACACCAAGGCGATGCAGTTCGTCGTGCACGATCCATTCGAGACGATGTGGTGCCTATCATGATCATACAAGTGATCGTTCACACCCAGGACCACTGTCAGGTCAGGGTCCTTCACCGGAGCGGAGATAAGCACCTTCTCCGCCCCTGCCGCTAAGTGCTTCGATGCACCCTCCCTATCCTTGAACCTGCCTGACGACTCTATCACCAAATAGACACCGAGGTCACCCCAAGGCAACGCCGCGGGGTCAGACTCGTAAAAGACCTTCATAGCCTTACCGTCCACCACGATGCTCTCTTCTTCCACCTCGACGCAATAGGGTAGCCTGCCGTGGACACTGTCATACCTGAGGAGGTGCGCAAGGGTCATAGCGTCTCCCCTGTTGACGGCTACGAAATCGATCTCAGAACCTCTCTCAAGGGCTGCTCTGTAGGCAAGCCGACCGGTCCTGCCGAACCCGTTTATACCCACCTTAACTACCAATATTGACCTCCACATACTTCTCTAATTCAAGTAATAAAAACCACGGTATCTTCGGGAAGGTTTTTATGGGGGACAGATGCTTAATCTCTCGGTGTAGGAAACACCTAATCACTCTCACCGCAGGGAAAATGAACGACCCCCAAGGGGCGTCATTCCCATCACACTCACAAAGGGTCTGATTCTGTCAAACCCAGGTGAACCCCATAGGGTACGAAGGGGCACCTGCGGTAAGTGTGAGACAAATGAAAAGATGAGAACACACATGAGTTCAAAGAGTAAAAAGAGTTCAAAGTATGTCGTCGAGGCAAAATTCGTTGTGGAAGGCGTCGTGGAGAAGCACGATGTCATCGGCGCTATCTTTGGTCAGACAGAGGGGCTCTTCCCAAAGGAGTTCGAGCTCAGGGAGCTGCAGAAATCAGGTAAGATAGGGCGGATAGACATCACGCTAAGGTCGGCGAACGACAGGACAGAGGGTACAATTGTAGCACCCTCCAGCCTGGACAGGGCGGAGACAGCTATCATCGCAGCCGCCATGGAAACCGTTGACAGGGTAGGCCCCTGCGAGGCGAAGATCACCATCGAGAAGATATCCGACATCCGCATAGACAAGCGGGAGATGATCCTGACGCGGGCTAAAGAGCTGATGAGGGACTGGGTGGTGACGGAGACACAAGACATCGACAAGCTCCTCATAGAAGTATCCATGGAGGACAAGCGTGTCAAACCCGTCCACTACGGCCGGGAGAGGCTGACGGCAACCCCTGATATATCCAAGAAGAAGAAGATCATCGTCGTCGAAGGCCGGGCTGACGTCATCAACATGCTCAAGAGCGGGTTCACCGGCGTCATCGCCCTCGAGGGCGTCAAGGTGCCGAAGACCATTATAAACCTAAGCAAGAGGAAGGAGATAACAGCCTTCCTCGACGGCGACAGAGGTGGCGACCTCATCCTCAAGGAACTCCTCCAGGTCGCGAAGCCAAAGTACGTGGCTAGAGCCCCCAGAGGAAAGGAGGTGGAGGACCTCAAACCCGAAGAGATCAAGAACGCCCTCTCCAAGAAGGTTCCAGTGGAAGACGTTGAGGGCATGACCGAGTTGACCAGCTTAGCCAAGGAGCTCAAGGGCACTCTTGAAGCCCTCCTCCTCAAGAAGGATGGAAGCCGGCTGGGAAGGGTGCCAGTGAGCGAGCTCGTCGACAAGCTCAAGGAGCAAAAGGACATCGACATCGTCCTCTTCGACGGCATCATCACAGGCCGCCTCGTCGACACAGCGGTGAGCAACGGCATCAAGACCCTAGTGGGCGAACGCATCGCAGAAGGCATCAGAACCCCTGCCGGAATCAAGGTCATGGTCTTCAAGGATCTGTAGTCACTCTAAAACCCCTTTTTTTTACCGAGAGAACGATATTCCCGATATAATTATTTTGCTGCAGCCCTCGTGTCAGAGGCCACCATGCATGGATTATCTTCTGAGCCTACGCCTCAGGGCTGGTCTTCTCCTAGCCAGCAGAACAAATACATCCCCGAAGCTTTGCTCTGGGGTCAAGCTATGTTTAAGGTAGACACCCGTCCTTCCCACCCTCTCACGCCTGCGTAGAGTCCTAACCCGGTCGAGAACTATATTCACACCCACGCCGAGCAGCTTCGCAACGGAACCCTCCCTTCCAAGTATTGGGGATTCGACGTGCCCCCTCTCGGTAGGTTCGATGAGCATGAGACGCTTGTCCACGCCAGGAACCCTTGTACATTCCTCCATCTGGCTTAAGGTTATCGACCCAGCAAAGTCGTAGAACTCCCTCTCCACAGCCCTGAGCTGGACGAGGGGGAAGGAGTAGCACCGGTTTTCCCCGACGTAGATGTAGCCTTTAGCTACGTAGGTGGGGGTGGCCTGCACGATCTCCCTTGTGAAGGCTGTGAAACCAGCGCGCTCGATGAAGGCCTCAAGGAGGGAGGGAGCAGGTGGTTTGGGGATGAATATATCAATGTCGCTCCCCTCGGAGACATCACCTCGGGCGATACTGCCATAAGCGAAGGACTCGATGTGATGTGTAGCCAACGGGCGTATCAGGTCGACGGCCTCGGACCGTAGTTGTTTGAGAAATCTCCACCTAGCCTCGTCGTACACTATCTCCATCCGGTCCGCCAATGCTCTCCCCTCAAACGATATTTAAAGAAGCCCGCGGCTTATTAGTTAAGCCTGAATGTGGGATTAAGAGAACATGGAGTACAACGCCTTCTTCACACTTTCCATCCTCGTCGTAGCGTGGTTTGGCTTCTATCTTGCCGCCAAGACCCTCAGGCTGGAGAGGTTCGGCGTGGAGCTCCACCCTCTCTACGCTCTGTACAAGTCGACGAGGCTTAACGCCTTCATCATCCGGATGGGCCGGTGGAACCCCCGTTTCTGGCGGGTTGTAGGCAACGTTGGCGTCGCCAGCTTCTTCGGCCAGGTCGCATTCATGGCTTATATCCTCTTACAGAACCTCTACAGGTTCCTTTACTTCCCCCAGCAGGCGTCTCCCGTCATGCCTCTTATCCCGGGGGTGACTATCAGGTTCCAGAGTCTTCCTTGGTTCCTGGCTGCTGCGGGGGTCGTCATCCTCTTCCACGAGTTGAGCCACGGCGTACAGTGCGTCGTCGAGGACGTACCTGTCAAGTCAGCGGCATTGCTCCTCGCCGTGGTCACCTTCGGCGGCGCTGTTGAGCCGGATGAGGAGGCGATGAAGGCCGCGAGTATGATGTCCAAGATGCGCATCTTCGCCGCCGGCTCCCTGGTCAACTTAGTTACAGGCCTTATACTACTCGTACTTTTCTCCATATCTGGAGGACAGCTTCCATCCACCGTGGGCGTCTTCCTCCACTGGCTCTACTTCCTCTCCATCAACCTAGCCTTGGTGAACATGCTGCCCGTCTACCCCCTTGACGGAGGGCAGATGCTTAGGACCTACCTCGCCTCAAAGCCAAGCTGGGGAAATACCCTGGAAAAGGTGACTATGTACAGCTTCCTAGCCCTCATGGCGTCCAACCTAGTACTCAGCCTCATCAAGTTTGGCCTCATCCCCATATAGAAAACGAGAATCTGTGGAATCTATCTATAGGGCAGTAAGCTTCCTGTTAGAAACTCTTAACCAGACAACATGAGGGTATAGACAGAGCGATTCCTCTCCCCGTTATCAATTCGACTGCCGTTCAAGACTCCGGAGATATCACTTATCGTGGGCTGCGAAATGCATTTATCAACGCAACGCGGTGTATACCCTGCAGCGGCAGGTAGGACCGGGGAGCTAGCCCTGCCCTGAACCTCAAAGGGGCTTCACGGAGGGGTCAGCAACCCTAGGGTGAGTAGGGGAAGCCGGGCGGTAAGACGCTTCGCGCTCCGTCGAGAGCTCGCCCCGCGGGGCCAGCGGTTGGCATCCTACGCCCCCGTAGGGGGGCGCAGGGACATTCGTCGGGCGAATCTGGCCAGGCCCGGGAGGGAGCAACCTAAGTCTGGACGTGCGGCGCTCACGGGATCCGAGAGGGAGGAGGGCAACGCGCCCCTGCCCCTCGGCCAGCCCACGATCTCGGGGAGCTGCCGCTGCACCTTGCACACATCGTGCGTATCTCCTTAGCTTGAGAGTTAACTTGATCTCCTCAACAGGTTCTCATCCAGTGGAAGAAAAGATGTCGATAGTGGATCTAGGTACGACGAGGATGGCGTTAAGTTGAAGACCTATGCATCTAGTGTTCTTGGACCTGTAGGTCCCGGGTCCTCTCAAAGTGAGTGACATTCCTAGTAATCAAGCAGTTGACTCCTCTCACCAACGCGATGCTGGCGATAAGTGCAACGGATAGATCGATGGTCTTACCCTTCCTGTCTAGAGTGCCAGCAATTTTAGCGGCCTTCACCGTTGCCCTGTAATCAAGAGGGAACACCTCGAGATTTGACAGAACCATCTCAGACCCCTTAAGCCTGCCAGCAATGTCAGACATCCTCCTGTACACGCTGTAGGTGACCTCGAAGACGTTTATGACAGTTGTAGTAGCACTTCAATCCGCATCCAACTCCTTCGCAGTCTCAATCGTTCGGGAGTCGTTCCGGAGCAAGCTGATGAGGAATATGGTGTCAACGACCTTTAATTCATGCCTATCCCAGGGACTCTCTCGTTCTTTTCCCAAGGTCACGGACGCCCTCCCATAAGGCTTCCATCTCCATCTCGGGAACTTCAGACCATAACCCAGCACAATCAACGATGCTACGACGCCTGGCGAGGCGACTAATGAATATGGAAATCCTTTCAGCTTGGTGCCATCTAGAGCAATAGACGGGTTATGGTCTCCATGTCAGCTTGTAAAATGTCGGAGTAGTGTTTCAATTGGTTTAACATCTACGTAATATTTATATTACATTTCTATGTATTACAAAGTATAATGGTAGAGGTAGTTTCAGCTCGTGTGGACGAGGAAACCCGTCGGAGGATGAGGAGGCTCCCTTTTATCAACTGGAGTGAGGTCATCAGGGAGGCAATCACTGAAAAACTCCGCAAGGAGGAGCAGAGTCGTGATGTTGACGTTAAAAAATTGCAGGAGGCGGCGAGGACCACGGACTCCATCAGGGGGTCCTCCCCTAGCTGGGATAGCACGGAGGAGATACGCAGGTGGAGGGAGAGGAGGAGGTAGTCGGGGTCGACGCTTCTGTGATCGCCAAGTGGTTCGTGGAGGAGGAACACACGAACAGGGCGCTTCACCTCAGGGATGACTACGTCAGCAGGCTCATTGACATAGCTTCACCAGATCTTCTCCCCTTTGAGGTTTTAAACGCCCTGAGGTACAATCCAAGCTTCGGCGTGGACGACCTCAAGAAGGTCGCAGAAGCTTTGGACGGGTACAGTCTTTGGTTGTTCTCGCTTACAGGGGAACTCGCTGAGAAATGTGTCGAGAACGCCATGAGGCATGGCATATCCGTTTATGATTCTGCCTATCTATCCCTCGGCGAGATGAGGGGGATACCGATGTACACCGCAGACCGGAGACTCATCAACAAGACTGGGAGCCAGGTCCTCCGTCATATATCAGAATACAAACGGAAAAAACTATAACATTGACATTGTGTTCCATGAAATTAATGTTTATTTTATGAACGTTTTAATCATGATTCATGAACAAAGATGTGCTTTTTTCGATCATAGAGCTTGTCATACCCCTCAATCCATATAAAACCTTGTCAACACTGTCTTAAGGTGTGAGTTCTTTGTCTCAGGTGCAGGATCTCTTCTTCGATGAGTTCTACGAAGAGCTTGAACGAGTGGTATCCGGTATCAAGCCCGAGGATGAGAAGCCCTCGGAACCTTCAATCCTCACCAAAGAGGTTCAGAAATGCTGGTACCCTTACATCTCGAACCCAGAGCAAAGGGACGAGGCCTTAATCTCAGTCGACGGCGGAGTCCAGCTGTCTAGGTTCGCATATGGGGGGTTCGTAGCTGTCGGTCGGGCCCTCGCCCTCATCCACTGGCCCGGTCGTGACAGGATGATAGAGAAGAGGGTGAAGATCCACGTCCAAGAGATCTACGACGACCGGGATAGAGGGCTCATCCCAGGGTACGTTCGCATGATAACCGAGTACGACGCCGCCTACGCTGCTGCTAAGAGGGTGCTGAAGGGAGGGGGGCATCCCCTCGTCCTATTAGACGGCTCCCTGTACTTTAGTAGGTTCCCTTATGCGATAAGGGAGTACATGCACCATCCTGAGCTTCTTACGGAGCTCTTCAACTCAATATCCGCCCTCAGATATCTGGGTAGGGACAACGACTTCCCGGTAGTAGGAGTCTCAAAGGACTCCGCAGTTTTCTATCTCTACATGAGGCTCCTGAAGGATATGGTGAAGAAAGCTGGGCTTGGGATGATCTCCGAGGAGGTTGCGAAGGCATCCTCTCCTTTGGATCTCTGGGTCAGGATGAAGCAGTTGCCCCCGGAAAAGAGGGAGGCTTTGATACCTTTCATCGAGAGGAGACCCCTCTGCGATACAGCCCTAATTAGGGTGACCACCGACATCGAGGGCTACACAAGGCCTTTGCTCCTCGCCCCCTCAATCTTTTACAGGAGA
>DAOVCM010000227.1 GCA_030670015.1 Candidatus Bathyarchaeota archaeon | reverse complement strand
ACCGTCAGCACGTCCGCCGGGTTCTCGCGGCCCTTCAGCCGCCTCCACGCGATGATGTGGCCTATCTTCAGGGAGTCGAGGAGGTCGAAGATCCTCCTGGCCTCGAACTGGCTGTCCGCAGCCAGTAGCTCCACCTCGATGTCCTCGCCCAGCACCCGGTCGAGGAGCTCCTCGACGAGATCCTTCTCGTTCACGTTCGCCGGGGCTTCCACGTGGCCCAGTGCGAAGCCCTCTATGTCCACCAGGAACAGGGACTCGTATCCCAGGATGAACCCCTTCTTACCGCGGCCCACCCTTGCGTCCGGGTCTCCGAGGCCCCGTCGGGTGTCGTGGGGGTCTCTGCTGCTCCACGCGGGCAGGTCGGTGCCGTCGATGCAGGCTGCCTGGATGAGGCCTGCGGCGGAGAGGGGCTGGGACCGTCTCAGCCTCAGCGCCTCCCTCCTGAGCCACGCCTCTATCGCGCGGAAGCCGTCGACGCCTATCCGCCTCTTCATCTGGCTGAAGTGGGCCTCGCAGGGAGCCCGGTCGCCGTATCCGCACACGCGTCTGAGGTACGGGTTCCTCCTGAGGCGCTTCACCAAGTCCTTGACGTAGGGGATCTGCTCTATAAGTCGCATCAGGAGGGCCTTAAGGTCCCACTCCGGGCTGTACTCGACGGGTCTCCCGGGGCCTTCCACGTGGAGGTCCGTCCAGAGGATGGAATGGACAGGAGTTAAATCTAAGTTCTCTAACAGTAGCATGGGAGAACCGACCTCCTTCATTCTTTCCTCAAGGTGATTGAGGTTGTTCTCCCAGATAAACAATTATTACTGTTCAAATCATCTGTTTACGTAGAAATATCGCTATTAGGAACGAAATGGAATAAAAACCATTTTACCCACAATTATTGAATTCGCCCGCGCGCGGTAACGAGCCTGAGCCATCTTTTCTTCCTGTGGATATCGAGGAATTTCCGTCCTTAGAGAGCAGGACCTGGTGTGAGGAATAAAAAAAATGATAAAACCCGGGCTAGGTCCACGTTCTCACCTTCGTATAGAAAATGCGCTAAAATCATAGCTGTATTAGTTAAATTTTGGGAGTTAAATGCGGGAGCATGTCAAGAAGTTAATTGGATTATCTTTTCAACTGTCATTTCGGTAGACCGTTTCCCAGTTATCTCCTCCAATTCAATTCGGCCCACAACCATCCCTGTAAACACATCAGTATCAGCGAGCTTCTCAAGCCTCTCAAGAGCCAGCTCAGGGTTATCATGAATTTTCATAGATAGCAGGCGCAGGACCTGAAGTTTTTCTTCCAATCCCTCGACGAAGCTGACCTTTCCAGCAAACATGACGGAAGCGTATAGGTTGATACACTGCCCCTCCCCGAATCCGAGGTCGAGGACGGCCAAACCCCATACGCGTGGGTTCTCCCTCATGTAAGTTAGTTTCTTTCCTTCGCTCGCACAGTGAAAAAATAGGACGTTCTCCTCTTCATCATACACATGGTTAAGGGGAACAACGTAGGGCTCTCCCTCATGAACCATCGCCAAGACTACATAGTTCGCATTATTGAGGAGCCGCTTCAATGCTATTTCTTCAGTTATCTCTCGATCGGTTCTCCTCAGGTGATATCTCAAAGTGACCTAGAAGGATACCGTAAAATTATATTTAAAACCTTTTTATCCTCGTAGAGTCAAAATCGGGGTTAGCCACCGCTTAAAATATCCATATTAGGATTATTTAGACCCATGGTGAGGGCTCTAACTTCGAGTTTACATTAGTCACACGTATCTATTGAACATGAAAAACGTATGAGCCGGTGTAATGAACACAAGAAATCTAAACATAGTGAAAGACGATTGTTAGGAGATAATATGGGCACCAGCCACATTGGTAATCCGCGGACTGATGGGCTTCATTGTCGGAAGGATTGCGTGGATGAAGGGCATAGTTCCAAACAGATCAGGGTTGATTGTGATGATCGTGGGTCACATCGAAAAGAACGTTGGCTACTTCCTTTATGATTACTATTTGTTCGGAGCCGTTTCCTTCCTAGACCTCTTTACATTGTTCCCCAAGAGCATTATAGAGATCATCTTCACCCTCGGCCTTTTAGTAGCCATAAGGAGGATATTAGGCAATTATTACATACTCTTAGATGATTGCTATGTCCGTGATAGATGCGCACGCCCACTTGGGCGAGTTTCCGCTTTTCGGAGAGAACCTCGACGTTGCTGGGTTATTGATGATTATGGACGAATACGACATAGAGAGGTCGGTTGTCTCAGCTCTTCCCAACGCGCTGACGAGGGAGGCTGTGCGAGAACATCCTGAAAGGGTCTCAGGCCTCGTCCGAGTCAACCCATTCGACGATGAAGCAGTAGAACTTATTGATAGGGCAGTGGGCGAGTGGGGTTTTAAGGGTGTTAAGATCAATCCATTTTTCAATAACTTCCTCCCCGACAGTAAAACAGTTCATCCTGTAATGGAAGCGGCGGGTCGACTCCATGTTCCTGTCCTTATCCATTGTGGGCATCCTCCTTGGTCACTGCCATGGGGCTTTGAGAGACTGGCAGATCGGTTTCCGGACGTGAGGATTGTAATGGCGCACATGGGGCACGGTCATATAGTGTACATCAATGGTGCCCTTGATGTCGCTGAGGATTACGACAACATTGCCGTTGACACAGCGGGGATGACGATGCACTCCAAGATCAAGGAAGCCGTGGAAAGGCTTGGCGACGACCGTGTTATGTACGGATCCGACATGCCACTTGGACATCC
>DAOVCM010000141.1 GCA_030670015.1 Candidatus Bathyarchaeota archaeon | reverse complement strand
TTTTACAAAAGGTTATAAATTAGCTTATAAAATAAAAGAGGGTGTTCTAGTACAATATTTCAAATCAAATTATAGTTTATCTAAGGAAAATAGGAGAATATATCTGTATTTAAAATATGAAGAATGAGGAAAAGAGTTCGTATAACGCGCTGTTGACTTTATGAGGATAAAATCCTTTGTAAGGCTCATGCCTCCTCATTTTGCAATTAGAATCGGTGATCCTTCAGACATTTTTAAGAGACCTTGTTTTTAATGGCTTCAGCCTCGCAGTTTCTCTCGTATTCAAGACAGGCAGCACACTCATGGGGGTTAACCATTACCGGCGCGTTGTCAAGCCATTCGAGAACGCCGTATCTGCAAGACTTGATGCACATCTTGCAGGTCGTGCAACGGTTGCGGTCGATCTCGATCCTAACATTCATCTACCACAGCTGATCTGCCATTCAATAACAGGCGGCTGTATAGCTTTTCGAAAGGCGTTCATGTCTTCAATAGCATAAACAGGCACGGAGAGAAGAGTCGTTTCCTTCACCACGGTTTCTCCAGCTTCCCCCTCACTTCCTTCAATTGCTTCTCCAGTTCCTCTAGCTGCCGCTTTAGCGCTTCCTCCTCCTGTGCTCTACCTGACGAGTTATACGGTTGCAGCTGCATGGGCGTATGATACGGGTAGACCATCATGCCCCGTACTCTGCCCATACCCAAACCTCCTCCCCTACCTCTTCCACGGCCGCCTCGTCTGTCTAGATGGCGACCTTGTCCCATCTGTAGTGTATACACCGGATAGGATCGCCTATCATTAGGATAAGCTGCTTCTGCCTGAATAGTCTTCGTCGTGCTCTTGGGTGTGAATCTTGGGCAGGCGGAACTGTATGGATCTACAGCGACTCCGCTTAAGGTGCAAAATCCATTATTAAAATAGTCGCAGTCCCTATGAACGAGGTACCCGTGTTCTGTTGAATAAACCATTCTACTTGTCTCCACTATTCGAGCGAGATATCTCTTTCAGGAAAAAAGGGGGAGTTCCTACCATCTGCCTCTTCCACGACCCCTCCAGCCTCTTCCTCTTCGGTGACCTATACCATATCCAGAGCCATAACTGGGGTGGCCATAGCCAGGATAACCGTAGCTGCCATAAGGGCAACCCCTATCGGTGTAGCCGTAGAACCTTGAATATGCGGGAGGTCTCGGGGGAAGATATGTCTGAGGTATTACCGGAGGAACATATCCGCCAAATCCGTATCTATACAGTGGCCTCCTTAGGCCTGTTATGGGGTATATACAATTTATGTAGGTGCCGTATGGTCCTGTTCCATCTCCACTTGGCACTTTATATCTAAATTATGTTCATATGCACATTATTAAACTTTACGTGTTAAGATACTAGGGCACATTAAGCTACTCACCATCCTGACTTATACCGCTAAACTAAAAGAAGTAAAATAGAGGCCCCATACGGATTCATAAAGTATGACGCACATCCTTGAATCTGATCCTGACGGAATTTATTTACTTCTGCTCGGGGTAGTCTTCTATTCTTTGAATTTCATGGTTAGTGTCTCAGGTATTGAGGTTATAAGGGGAATTCTAGCAAATAGGTCGATTGCAATTGGTATCAGGAATATGTAGGCTGGGCCATAAGTTTCCCATATGAATCCGCCTATTATGGACGCTGTTATGGAGGCTAGACCTCCGAAAAGGCTCAGGATGCCCCTCCATCTTCCAAGGCAATCGACTGGAACCAGCTCAGCTCTGATGGAGGCTAGTACAGCAATGCTAGTAATATTCTGAAAGCCTAGAAGAGCCCCTGAGACTATAAGTAGTTTCTGAGTAGGTGCGAATACAAGCAATAAATTTGAAGCCCAATAGAGTGGGGCTAGAGCGTAAAACACCTTTTTCCTCCCAATCTTATCAGCTAACCTTCCCAGGGGTGCGGCAAAAAAAACCTGTACCACAAGGGAGGCGGAGGCCATCCCTCCCATGATGAATTGATCAGCGCCCTTTATCTCATAGGCGAAAGGAGCCCTAAAAGGACTCGTCATGCTCATAATAAACATGCTCAATGTGGAGAATATAATCCATCTCTTCAAAGCGATCCCGCGCTGGAAGACTTCCCGGAAGTCTCCAATGAAGCTGGACTTCCCCTTAAACATCTCAGGTCTATCAACTTCAGTCATCTGTGTGAACACAAAGAGGAAAACGAAGCATTGACCAGCGAATTGAATCCAAAATAAGGGCCTAATTCCACGGATATTTATACCCCCAAAGAAAGAGATTAGAAACGCCGCTATCGTAGGTGCAAAAAAGGAGGGAACGGACCCAACTACCTCGCATAGAGCCTTCCCCGTTGCTCTATCTCTTTTCTCCAAGCTAACATCACAAATGGTGGCACAGGGCCAACTGAATAGGGTGAGGAACATCGCGGGTATGATCCACATCCAATTCTGTGCCAGTGCATAGATTAATGGAACGAAGGTAAACAGCACAATACTTATGGTAAAGAACTTTTTCAAACTATATCTATCTTGGATCCATCCCAATGGACTTGATATTATGGTGTTCGCGATATGGGTGACGCTATTTAAAGCCCCAAGCTGAAGGGGGGTTGCGCCTAACTCCCTAACATATATGCTAGCGTAATCCATAGTTAAGCGGATGAAGAACCTGTTAAATATTGCCCGAGTGACTACAACCCTCCAACTCTTCCTCTGCCGCTTCCAGAAAGACACAAGTCTCTGAACAACAACAGACATAAACTTTAGATCCAGTAAGCTTTGGCTTACATTAAACCTGCTCTTTTTAAAATGGCTTCAGCATCTTCATATGCTTTTTCTGATTTTATTGTTGAACCTTCTAAGCAAGACTTGAAAACTTCCTTATCAAATCTGATAGTACCTAAGATCTCCAGATTTCTGTCCTTAGCCTTTAACCTTAGTATGTCGGCTATTTCGGGTGTAACCTTATTCAAGACAAGCCAGAAGGTTTTGCCCAACTTGACAACATCCTCTTTGAGGATTCTAGCCAATTCCAGTGACTCAGCTGTAGGATCTGCAACCATTAGAACAGCGTCGCTGCCCTCTTCAACGCCTCGACCTAGATGCTCGATGCCCGCGTCTGTATCCACTAACACTATCTCGTTGGTTTCCAATTTTAGGTTTTTTAGAAGCGTTCTAGTTAGGAAGTTGAAGGGGCATGCACATCCCTCTCCGTACTCCCTTACCTTACCTATTGTCACCAATCTGATTCCGTCAGAAGACGATGATATGTATTCGCTGGGGAGTTCATCTAGTCTTATGCCCTTTCCTGCCGTTGCAAGTGCCCTAGTTATGTTGACCTCACCCTTTTCGAATAAGGTTCCCTTTCCACCTAGATACTCAACTAATGGCCTCGGGGGCTCCATGCCAAGCATTCGAGGTAGCAAGTTATTAGACTCGTCAGAGTCAACTACGTAAACCCCGTGGTTCTTGGATAAAACTCTAGCTGTTAAAACCGTGAGGGAGGATTTTCCTGAACCTCCCTTCCCACAAACCATTATCTTCATTGTGACATCCCTAAAGTTTTTGATTTAATCACCATAATGGAGTTAAGCGTATCTAAGAGGGATATGTCAACACCTTCAAGTGCGGGTAAATCCTCGAACTCTAAATTACGAAGCACAATTTTATCTCCCTCCTTGATTACGAAGGCAACTTCTTCTGCAACAAGTTCTTTATGTTCCCCTTTATCCATGTAAACCTTGATTAAACACATAGATAGACAACCCTACAGCGTATCGACCCTCCACTCCCAAACAGAGTTAACAAACTTAAACATTGTCACCGAACACATATCAGAGAGAGAACAGCTTAGAAAACCGTCGTCCCATCTGCACGGTTCAATTCAGCTTCTCCCCGTCTTGAATGCCTATAATATG
>DAOVCM010000205.1 GCA_030670015.1 Candidatus Bathyarchaeota archaeon | reverse complement strand
CCAGTCTCCATGGTTTGAGAAGACGCTTCACTGGTTAGCGGGTGTCCGCATTCATCGCAGAACTTGGCATCATCTTTAACCATGACTCCACAGTTGGAACAATATTTAGGCATCGGAATCACATTCCTAATGTTCTTACACTCATTAGTATACAACATTGACTTAAGTTTATTTTCCTCGGACGCGCGGGCGTGTATGTTGAAATCAAGATGCTTTATTACTAGGATCCTCAATTTTATGATGGTGCAATTATATGGTAGATAAGCTACCCAAGAACCTCTTAGAAAACCTTGCTCCCGGAGAAAATGTTATAGATGCTTTAAAAACTATTTCAATAGCTTCTAAACCTGATTACACTGTACTGACTGACCGCAGGATATTGTACTTCAACGAGAAATTTTTGGGTCGTTATGAGCTTAAAGTAATTCCATACCAGAAGCTGGAAGAGATGAAAGCTGAACGGGGTCGAGTGAGATATGGTAGCATAGCATTCAAAGATGAGGATGGAGAGGTGGTTAGCCTTAACCGGGTTTCTAAGGAATATCTGGAACCATTCGTTGACTCATTGGAGAAGGCTCTTAACGATGTAGCTGTTGAACCTGTATCTATTGAACGGAAGAAAGGACTAATGGGGAAGATGGAGTGGAGGTTCCTCAAACCGGCTGAAATGGTTTTCGTGGCAAAGCCTACACAGAGGCAGCAGGAAACACGAGCAGCGCGCCCACTTGATCCGCTTGAAGCCCTCAAAATGAGATTCGTGAATGGAGAGATAACGGAAGAAGAATACCTCCGAAAGAAAAAACTATTAGAATAATCTGCACGCGCGCGTGCCGCTACCAATTGTGATGTTGTTTGTTATAGTTGTGGTCTATTCGAGGATTCCGTGGTTGTAGGGGTTGAGGTCGTGTAGAATGAGCTGGTTTGCTGCGAGAGGAATTGGGGTCCGTGATCGAATGATGCTTGTCAGTTCTCTCTCCTTGCGAGTTCGAGAGCTTTCAGCTGGGTTGAAAGGAGTACATTGCCTTTGACGCCTTCTTCCCATAGGATTTCAAGTGTTTCCCTTGTAGGTGTGCCTAGGAGCTCGGCTGCTTCTCGTAGGGAGAGCGCTCCGTCCTTATAGAGTTGGGATACGTAATGTTTAGCTCCATAGTGGAGGAGCTGCCTTATCACAGTGGATTCGTCTAATCTCTCCTTTTCGGCTCGGAACTCTATTATTTTCAGAAGGCTTTCAGGGATACGCGTGGTTTTAGGGGTCATGCTCAAAGCGGTTCACCTCTCTTTTCGATCTCAAGTTTAGATAGGAGATATTCTTCTTCGCTGACATAGGCGCTTATGCGCTGTAGGAGTTCAAAAGCCCTTTCTCCATCTATCGCTCCCCTCCTCCACGTATAGATGATCAGGGCTGTGGGTGTGATGCAGGGGACGCCGATCTCCTCCATCTTCCGCATGAATCTTTGATCGTCGCTGGCGATGGCCAGAAACCCTCCCCCATGAAACATGCTGTAGACTTTGACCTCTCCTCCCCTGAGTCTGAGGGTCTCCGCGATAAGGCGAACCTCCTCTGTCTCACGTGTCCTATCGACACTGATCTTCCCAGTTCTGATATTCCTCTCAATCTCTAGAGAGTCGGGATAGCCTCCTGCTTTACCCTGATCCACGGTTTCAACCTCAACGACCTCCGGGATGATTATCTCAACGCACAGCGAGACATCTCCTTTTGCTCCTCCCTTCGTCAGCTTAATCAGGCAGTCAGCGTCCATCGCAACCCTCATATTACAAAGTAATTATTGTACACGTTTTAAACTTTATTCCCCTAACGCCCCTGTCGGCGCGCCGCTGGATCTCGTCTACGAGCTCCTAGGAGATGTTCACTGGGACCGTGCTAGCCAATTCGGGCGCTTCCAGAGTTCTTGAAAGGTGTCGATCTCTTACATAATTTCATAGTGTGACTTTGACATGTCTCCCAGGATGAGCCTGTGGCCTTGGGGGATGTTCTGTTCATAGCTGAGGATGTTAGTTTTTATGCCGATTTGACTGTCTGTTATGCGCCTGCCGCGGTCGATGTGAACGCCTTTCATGAGATTCTGGGCACGATTCCGTCGAAGTCTGTGTCGAAGCTGACTATGTTCTCTATTCCCCTTGCCCTCATGAGGGCGATGGAGGTGCAGTCCGTGAAGCTTAATCTTCTCCCCGTGTATCTGGGGAAGATCCTCCAGGCCTCTTTAAACTCCTCGTCGCCCACTCTTAGGATCGCGAGGAAGGGCGTTGTGAGCTCCCCCAGAATCATCTTTCCAACGGCTATGGCGTTCTCTGGCTTTCTTGTACGGACAAGGGCTACGGTGATAGCCTCGTCGAAGATGTAGTCTGAGGTGTATGCGGTTCCCAGCTCTCCGTTGACGATATCCCTTATGAGCTCTAGTGCCCTGTTGTGGTTTGTATCTCGGGTGTTATGGAAGGCTATGAAGACGCCGGTGTCCAAGAACACGCCCATCTTCAAGCCTCTTTAGGAAGCTATGGTTTCAGCGGGCTTTCCGCCCTTCCGACCGTAGAGGTGCACGTCAATCTCCTCCTCTCTCGTCTTGACTCCCCAGTCGGTCGGTATCTCCATCAGCTTCTCAAATTCTTCAGGGGGAAGAGGGAGCTGGACGCCGGCTATGAGATCGAGGAGTTCATCCTCCTTCTCCACTGAGAGCCTCACCAGCGTGTCTAGGAGTTTCTGCTGGGATATCTTCTTCCCCGTAGTGATGATGAGCCTTGCCTGCAATGTGTCGAGGAGGCGTTTACACTCCCCGCTTATCTTCACTGATGTGCTCATAGGATTTTGTAGAATTTTCTACAATAAATACCTTTCTACTTCCGTTTCATTTCTCGCACGAGGTAGAAGACATCCGGATGATGTGGTGCTCCACGCCCTGGTTCAAGCGTAAAGCGATCCTCATGACGAGAAACAGGAGCCCTCTGACAGGCGGAGTTGCTATATCTACGGGATATATCC
>DAOVCM010000144.1 GCA_030670015.1 Candidatus Bathyarchaeota archaeon | reverse complement strand
CTCCTTGGTCCCGACGGGGTCCAGCCCCAGAGTCGGCTCGTCTAGGAACACCACCTTAGGTTGTTTTATCAGGGCGGCTGCTATCCCGACGCGCTGCTTCATCCCCCGGGAGAAGGACTCTACCTTCGAGTCTCCCCAGTCGGACATGCCCACGATCTCGAGCATCTCGTCTATCCTGTCCTCCCTCTCTTCCTTGGCTAGGTCGTTCAGCCGCCCGATGTAGTCTAGGTTTTCGTAGGCCGTCAGATCCCCGTACAGGCTGCTGTACTCGGGCAGGATGCTCGCCACCTTCCTAATCTCCCTGGATTCCTCGACGATATCGTAGCCCCCTACTACGGCCGTCCCGGAGGACGGCACAGAGAGGCCCATCAACATGAGGATCGTTGTCGTCTTCCCGGCCCCGTTTGGCCCCAGGAAACCGAAGATCTCCCTTTCGTCCACCGTCATATTCAGGTGGTCGACCGCTGTGAAGTCCCCATACATCTTCGTCAGTTCATGTGTCTCGATTACTTGTTCAACCATTTTCTTTACCTCCGTTTAAATTTCATAAAAACAACAATTAGGCCAATAATTACGACGCCTGATACACCAAGACCGATGAAACCCCAAGAGGTAGATGCCTTCGTGGTGATACGTAATTGGGCTTCTTCGGACTCTACCTGGTCGCTCAAAGCCTTAAGCGTAATCAGGTAGTCTCCTGCGACAGTATCTGTAGGAATCTTGGTCACAATTGTGAATGGGGCTGTTTCTCTAGGGCCCAATGTAGCAATCTGAACGGGGGTTATCGAGACATCCCATTCTTCTGGGGCGTCGGCTTCAATGTATAATGTCGTGACAGGTGATTGCGCCGTGTTGGTGACTTCGGTCGTGAATGTTGTTGACGCTCCTGTGGTGATTGAAGTATAGAGCGTAGATAATTCTATTTCCAATTCGTAGGAGCCAACTATGTTGGCCTTGAGCTCAATCAGTTCAGAGATGCCTCCCTCATCAGACTCAGCAAGGATTACTATTGGATAGTTACCTGTACCGACAACGCTTGGTGGAGCGACCTCTAACTCCAGACTCATAGATTCCCCAGCAAGAACAAGGAAACTTGATACTTCGATGTCTCCAGATGTGAATACGGCTTCCCAGTTATCGGGAGCCGATAATACCGTTAGAAGAAATAGGATGTCATTGTCGCCTTTGTTCCAGATTGTAAATGGATACCGTATGGCGTCCCCTGCTTTTACTGTAACGTCCGTGAAAACGCTGATGACCTCGACATCGCTCGTCACCTCTCTAAGGTTTACTCCAAGTTCCAACGAATCTTTCAGCTCGCCATCTTCGGAGACCGTATTGACAACGAACTTGTACTCGCCGACTGTGGAGTCCTCAGGCTGAATGATCTTAACAGTTAGTGATTCTGATTGACCAGCGGTGAGGTATAGACTTAGAACCTCCATCTGGGTATCAGTAATGAAGTAAATCGTCCATCCGTTTGGGACTATTCCTACTAAGTTCAGTGTCTCATCGGTTTCTCCAGTATTTTTTATCGATAGAGGATAGCATATGGTAATCCCCAATTCAGCTGAAAGATATGGAAATGTGGATGTCAATTCTATCTCGCGTGTGGCGTGCGTAAGTAGCGTGAAAGATAGTGTTGAGCTTGTTTCTCCTGAAGCGGTTAGAGTAATTGTGGCGTTTCCATCAGTCATTGAAGGGACAGTGACTTCTAAATTGAGGCTCAAGCTCCCAGTTGTTAAAAGCACCTTCTTGATCTCACCGGTTTGGTCTAGAACTCTCGTAGTCCAGACCTCTGGACTGGTAATCGAGAACTCGACTTCCTCAGGATCCTCACCAATGTTACTCACAGTAAATGGGAACAGTAATGTATCCCCCGGATTTACTACGCGGCTTAACACCGGTGAAGACAGTCCCAAGGCTTTCTGGAGGACAATATCTCCCATTTTCACCGGATCACTTTCCGGCTCGTAGTAAAAACCCGCGGGAACTGAGACGCTTTTCTCCACTGTGACATATCCCTCCTTCTCGAAGTAGATGGTGTACTTTCCACTTTCCAAAGCAAAACGGAAGAATCCGTCACCATCAGTATACTTCGTAGCGGCGAGACCTCCAGATGAGGCATAAGCCTTCACCTTAACATTTTGAAGAGCTACTTCATTCTCATCGATGACAGTCCCATGGACATTTCCCGTTCCCTCAGGCTGTGCATGCGCAGTGAATAGGGCTGTCGAAACAAACATAATCGTAATAAGAACTACTGCTGACAGGAGGATTCTCCTCTTAGTGTTTTCCAACATTCTATTTCTCCTCAATTTTACAGGTTTTCACATCAGACAGCGTTATTAAACGGTTTTTCAGGATTATACCAAAATTTGATCAGAATCAAGTATAGCAATCTAGTATGAAATTTGCATTTTTTTGTAAAAAAGCTCTACGATCTTGTTAGTGATAGTTTCTTCGACGGCAAGCATCTTTTTCCTAGACAACTTGAGTTCTCCAAAGCATTCCTAAAAAAGGGAAAAGTTGAGGTACGTGACCCTCTCAATCAGTTAATTAGTTTGGACACTCAGCGCTTCTTCTACCTGTTATTCCCCTGCCGCAATAGCGACGGTTGAAACCGCCATGCTGGCTTCCTAACCTGAAGCCATCACATATAGGAAGGTCTATGCCCATCTCCTCAAGTTTATCCGCTAGCATTTCCCTGATCTCTTCCCTGGTTGCACCAGCATTCCTAAACTCCTCAATTTCACTTCTGAATTCCTGGAGTTCAGTACGCTGTTCCTCTGTGAGTGATAGCCAAAGGCCTTTTTGATGTTGCCTGCCATAGAGTTGTCGTCCCTCAAATTCGTTATATGAAGGGTTTTCCTCGCTGTCCGCCAGCACCATGTAGCCCCCCATGAAGACGGAGGCTAGTACTACTAGAGATAGAAGCACGGCAATTTGCTTTTTTTCCAATTTTTCTTTTTCACCTCAAGGAACTCCACAATCAAAATACCTTTAAACGATTTTTCAAGATTACACCAGAATCTGATCAAAATCTGAAGAGTCCTAGGGTCGCTTTAAACAATAATTATACCCTGTAGATTGAAATCACAGGAATACATAGGTTAAGTCTGATGGCACCTCGGACCCGACCCCTCAAACACCTGCTGCAATGGCTGATAGCAGGTACAAGGGGAGGCGTCAACCGAGCCCGAATTATCAACGCGATAAGCGAAGAACCACTGAACGCAAACCAACTTGGAAATCTCCTAGAGGTAGACTACCGTACAGTCCGCCACCATCTTGAGGTTCTAGAGAAAAACGGGCTAATAACTTCCATTGGAGAACGATACGGGAAAATGTATTTCCTATCCCAAGAATTGGAGGAAAACTTCAAGGTTTTTGAAGAGATTTGGAACAAAATTGGAAAAAAGTTGAAAAAGGAGGATAAGGAGTGAATGTCCAGATGAAGAACAAGAAAGGGGTTATTGCAGTAATATTGTCCCTATTGGTAATAACACTAGTCGCCATCCAACCAGCACCGTTTAGCCCATTCGATAGGGACATAGATCCTGAACGACATGAGAGAAGGCTCGCCCTCTTGCCCTACTATATCAAGGCAAAGACTATCCTCTCCACAGTGAACTCTATTCTCCTTCTAATCCTGTTGGTCACATACGTTGATATCTATCGAAAAACCGGTTCAGAGTTCAGCCTAGGACTGATCATATTCTCGGTAGCCCTGCTTCTCTACTCATTTTCGTCAAATCCCCTCATACACATGTTCGCGGGGTTCAAAGGCTCAGGCCTCGGCCCCTTCACGATGCTCCC
>DAOVCM010000061.1 GCA_030670015.1 Candidatus Bathyarchaeota archaeon | reverse complement strand
AGGACCTCGAAGTAGGCCAACTCAGGGGCGTACCCAGCCTCCGTCAGCACCTTGAAGCCTCTCCTGATGAGCTGGTCGACGCCTCCACATAGAACTGACTGCTCCCCGAAGAGATCACTCTCCGTCTCATCTTTGAACGTTGTCTCGATGACTCCAGCCTTGGCCGATCCGAGGGCCTTCGCCACCGCGAGGGCTATCTCCTTCGCCTTCCCTGAGGGGTTCTGGTAGACGGCCACAAGCGATGGGACGCCGAAGCCAGCCTCATACTGCCTCCGCATCTCAGGACCAGGAGACTTGGGAGCCACCATAATGACATCCACGTACTCAGGCGGCATTATCTGCTTGAAGTGTACGTTGAAGCCATGCGCGAACTGGAGCACCTTCCCTGCCTTAAGGTTGGGCGCCACCTGCTCTTCGTATACCTTGGGCTGAGACATGTCAGGTATCAACATCAGGATGACGTCAGCTTTATCGGCAGCTTCTGACACTTTACAAACGTTGAGACCGTCCGCTTCCGCTCTCTTCCATGATGTGCCGGGTCTCAGGCCGACGATGACGTCGACCCCCGAGTCCCTCATGTTCAGGGCCTGGGCTTTACCTTGGCTACCGTAGCCTATGACCGCTACAGTCTTCCCTTTAAGAATCTTCTCGTCTATATCCGGGTCGTGGTAAACCTTCACCATTTTCTTCATCTCCTAAAGCTTCAGCCGTCCCTTCTCAAGGGCGGTCACACCTGTTCTAGACATCTCCTCAATACCAATGGGACTGGTCTTCTCGATGAACTCGTCTATGGTCGCAGGGTCTCCCGTCACCTCGGCGATGAGGAAGTCAGGATCAATATTCAATATGAGGCCGTGATAGTTATTCACGTGCCTCAGACTCTCCTCCCTTGCCATTGGGTCAGATGTATCAATTTTAAATAGGGCCATCTCCCGAGCCACGGTGCGCATAGGGTCTAAGCGCTTCACCTTGATAACCTCAACCATCTTGTCGAGCTGATCCACGATCTGGTTGAGGATTCTACTATCCGCCTTAACGGAGACCGTCATCCTGGACAGCTCCGGGTTCTCAACGGGACCAACAGAGATGCTCTCGATGTTGTAGCCTCGGCGGCGGAACAGGTTGGAGACTTTAAAGAGTACGCCCGGCTTGTTCTCCACGAGGAACGCGATAGTGCTCAGCTGCGCCATGCCTATGCCTCCACGAGAAGGTCCTTTAACCCTTTCCCCGGCGGGACCATGGGGAAGACGTTCTCCTCAGGGTCTATCTGCACATCGATAACCATTGTCACGTCATCCTTAACAGCCCTCCTCACCGCCCTCTCGAACTCGTCAATAGTCTCGGGCCTGACGCCTTCCGCACCGTAAGCCTCAGCAAGCTTGACAAAGTCTGGACTATTACCAAGTTCAACGCCGAAGTATCTCCGACCGTAGAATAGCCTCTGCCACTGAGCCACCATACCAAGCATACGGTTGTTTAAGACGACGACCACAACCGGCAGGTTCTCCTCAACGCATGTAGCGAGATTGTTTTCAGTCATGCAAAAGCTACCGTCACCGGCGATGTCCACCACGGGTACATCGGGTCGAGCAGCCTTTGCCCCGATAGCAGCGGGGAAACCCCACCCCATTGTGCCTAGTCCGCCTGAACTGAAGAATGTCCTCGGAGCGTAAGCGTCGAAGTAAAGGGCGCTCCACATCTGGCATTGCCCTACCTCCGTTGTGACAAGGGCTTCCCGGGGAAGTGCTCTCCTCAGAGCCCTCATCACCTCCGGGGCCCTCATATGGGGGTTGCCAGAAAGCTCCGGAGGTGCATATTGCTTCCTGAACTTCTCCAGTTTCTTCAACCATTCACCGTTTCTGGAGGTATCGAACCTAGTGTTGGCCATTCTTGACAGGATACCCTCAAGGGCCAGCTTTGCGTCTCCAATAACACGTGTAACCGTCTCGATGTTCTTGTCGACCTCACTACGGTCTATGTCTATATGGATAACCTTAGCGCCTGGCGAGAATTCCTCAAGCTTCGCCGTCGTCCGGTCTGAGAATCTGGCGCCTACCACAAGGAGTACATCAGCCTCGGAAACAAGGAGGTTAGCCTCCCCTGTCCCGTGCATACCGCATTGGCCAGCGAAGAGCTGGTGGTCACAAGGCATTGCGCCCTTCCCCATAAGAGTCGTCGTCACTGGCGCAACTAATAACTCCGCCATCTTCACAAGTTCAGCTGAAGCGTTTGACGCGATTACTCCGCCGCCTGCCATGATGACTGGCCTCTTCGCATTTGACAACAATGTCGTAGCCCAGTCCATCTCACGACCGTCTGGTTCCAAGTTGATGTTGTACCCCCTAAAACTAACCTCCTCTGGAAACTCGATCTCCTCGACGGCGATCTGGACATCCTTGGGTAGATCAACGAGGACACAGCCGTGGCGCCCAGTTGAAGCAACATAGAAGGCTGACTTGACGGCCTGGGGGATCTCTGAGGGCCGCCTGACTTGAAGATTGAATTTTGTGATGGAGGCTGAGACGCCGATGATGTCAACCTCTTGGAATGCATCCGTCCCGATCATATTCAAAGGAACCTGGCCTGTAAAGGCCACAACTGGCGATGAGTCAATGTTTGCCGTTGCAATTCCCGTGACGAGATTTGTGGCCCCTGGGCCAGAGGTCGCGAGGCAGACGCCTACTCTACCACTAGCCCTAGCGAAGCCATCGGCCATGTGAGCGGCTCCCTGCTCGTGACGAGCCATGATAAACCTGAGATCAGAGTTCCACAGTTCATCACATATAGGGAGAATTGCTCCCCCTGAAACCCCGAAGATAATTTCTGCCTTCTGCCGTTCCAACGACTCGACGAAGGCTCTTGCGCCAGACATTTCAACCATGGTTAATACCTCCCTTTGTGTTCAACAGCGTCCAGACTCCTCGCTGGGATCCTGTTGATACCTTTTTCTCGAAGAATGTTTCTCCCGGCTTCACTTGCCGCTCTTTATTGGGTTGGGTGTGGGTTTTTTCACCGTAGAATAAAACGATACCCCATTCAATTTCCCCCTCTAGTTGGGGGTTGGACAAAGCAATACCCCATTCAATATCCTCCTAAACCGGTATGTGGATACGTGAGAAAGGTGAAGAAATAAAAGCTTTACTATCTACAGTCAGCCACAGGCTAATCCACGAGGCGGTAAACGACGTCTCCCTTGCGAACCCTGTCCACTACCTTCATCCCGATAGAGTCGCCGGCTTTCGCCTCCTCGATGTCCTCGCCCTCTATCTGCATGGACTCCACTGACTGCTCGAAGTTGGTGGTCATCCCCTTTATTGAGATAGAGTCGCCAATCCTCATAGCTGCGGTGATCTCTACGATGGCGACGCTGATCTTGGTGAAGTAGTGACTTATGTCCCCCACTTTCTCCAAACTTTTCGGCATGGATAAACCTAATGATGGATATGATAAAAGACTTTCTGACAGCTGAACAGATACTCCCCGTCGTCCATTACAATAACTCAAGATATAAACCTCGACCGATCACTTTCTAGAGAGCTGAACAGATTGAGTTTCCTCACTTATCTTGAATGTTCTAAATGCGGAAAGAGGTACGACGCAGCAAAGGTGCAGACCGTCTGCGATGTATGTGGTAAGCCTCTGTTTGCGAGATATGATCTGGACGCCGTTGGCGATGCAGTGTCTCGGAAGGATCTCGTCTGCAGGGAGGCCTCCATGTGGCGGTACTGGGAACTGCTGCCTGTGAGAGATAAACGGAACAAGGTCAGCCTAGGTGAGGGCTGGACCCCTCTCATCCCTGTAAGGAGGCTGGGGGAGGCCGTGGGGCTACCCGATCTCATGGTGAAGGACGAGGGTATCATTCCCACCGGGACGTTCAAGTCGCGAGGCCTCGCGATAGCCGTCTCCAAGGCCAAGGAGCTCGGGATAAAGCGGCTGGCCCTCCCCTCTGCAGGTAACGCGGCCGGCGCCATGTCAGCCTACGGCGCTAGGGCTGGAATGGAGAGCTATGTCTTCATGCCAGTCGACGCGCCAAAAGTGAACGCAGTGGAGTGTCAAGTCGTCGGTGCCAAGGTCATCCTCGTCAGGGGGCTTATCACCGACTGCGGTAAATTCGTCTCAGATGGAATTGACGAGATGGATTGGTTTCCCCTCTCGACCTTGAAGGAGCCTTACCGGGTGGAGGGGAAGAAGACGATGGGCATCGAGGTGGCTGAGCAGATGGATTGGAAGCTGCCGGATGTCATCATCTACCCGACGGGAGGCGGCACCGGCATAATCGGCATGTGGAAGGCCTTCGACGAGATGGAGCACCTAGGCTGGATAGGGAGCGAGCGCCCCCGTATGGTCTCAGTCCAGGCGGAGGGGTGCGCCCCCATAATTCGAGCTTACAACGAGGGAAGGGAGGAGTCGACATACTGGGAAGGGGCCGACACCCTGGCGGCTGGACTGAGGGTGCCGAAGGCTATCGGCGACTTCCTAATCCTCAGGGCTGTTAGGGAGAGCGGAGGTACCGCCCTGGCCGTGGGCGACGAAGAGATCATGGAGGCTGTCAGACTGACCGCTCAGAAAGAGGGCCTCTTCGCCTGCCCTGAGGGAGCTGCAACTTTGGCTGCCCTCAAAAAGATGCTCAACCAAGGGCAGGTCGACAAAGGTGAGAACGTAGTGCTGTTCAACACAGGCTCAGGCTTAAAGTACACAGAACTGTTCCACGTCGATGCTCCCATAGTCGATCCCGGACAAAAGCTCGATTACAAGAGCCTGTGACGATGCATAAAACCAATACCCTACCCATAAACTACAGGTAATATCCATGAAGGAAGCATCGGCTTTCGCCCCTGGCCACCTCACCGGCTTCTTCCAGATCTGCGACGAATCTGAGGACCCGCTGCACAAGGGCGCAAGGGGCGCGGGCGTATCCATTGTCCGAGGCGTGCACACAAGAGTGAAAGTTGAACCGTCAGATAGAAGTTCATTTACAATCCGCATAAATGGAGAGTTAACCTACCACGCCTTCGTCTCAGAGAACGTTCTCTGGCACATGCTTCGGTACCCAGGACAGCCTTATACTGTGAATGTTGAGCATGAGGTCAAGATACCCGTCGGAGCAGGACTCGGCTCCAGTGGGAGTGGCGCCCTCACTCTCGCCCTCGCTCTGAACGAGGCTCTGGGACTCGATATGTCAACGGTCGAGGCAGCGCAGGTAGCCCACACTGCAGAGATTGAATGTAGGACCGGCTTAGGCTCTGTCTTCGCTGCCCTTGAGGGGGGTTTCGGTGTCCTTGTGAAGCCTGGGGGGCCTGGTATAGGAGAGGCCTTGAGATACAATCGGTGTCATGAGCTGTCCGTTGTCTACCTCCACTTCGGACCCATCTCCACCAGAGAGGCCCTTGCAGATGAAGGACTCCGACGGAGGATAAACGAGCTGGGCGGCAGCTTTGTGGACGAATTGAAGCGTGATCTTAACCCCTCCCACTTTATGACACTCTCAAGGCGCTTCACGGACCACATAGGAATCACGACGCCGAGATTGAATGCGGTGCTTGAGAAGGCGAACGATGCAGGGATACCATGTACTATGGCGATATTCGGCGAAGTCGCATTCTCCCTAGTTCTAAATGAAGAGGCGGATAGTGTGGCGGAAACCCTCAGGGATGCGGCTCCCCACCACGAGGTACAAATTGTCAAGGTTGACGACCAGGGAGCCCGCTTGACTTAATGATCGTCTTTGATTTGGTTAATCAGGGATATTCGAATTTAAATTGTTGGGAGGAGACTTCAAAGCCTCTGCGGGATAAGAATCTCGCTGATATGATGGGGCATACGCGGAGGGCGACCGACATTTCTACACATCTCTAAGAACTTGTCGTAGGACTCTGTCTCAAACATACAGACATAGTTCCACTTTTCATTCATGGATCCGTAGAGACCCATGGATTTTATACCGGTATTCTCACAGGATTCTGTAAGCTTATCATTCCACTCCTTCAGCTCTCTCCTGCTTCCGTTCCAGTCGAAGTAGAGGAGTATTATCAATGGTAACCCTCTCTCCCCAAATCAAAGTGGTCTTCGATATATTTGTTCCGATTATTTA
>DAOVCM010000217.1 GCA_030670015.1 Candidatus Bathyarchaeota archaeon | reverse complement strand
GGCCGTGACCGCGCAGGCGATTCCCGCCTTCATGTCTGCAGACCCCAGGCCGTAGAGCCTTCCCTCGTTGACCACTGGCTCGAATGGGTCCGTGCTCCAGCCCTCGCAGACGGGCACCGTGTCCAGGTGCCCATTGAACATCAGCATCGGCCCCGGCTCGGGGAACCTGTACACAGCGATGACGTTAACCCTGTTCCCCTCCACAGGCTGGAACCTTGTCTCCAAGCCCAGGGCCTCGAGCTCCCACTTCAGGTACTCGGCCATCTCCCTCTCCTCGTTGACGACCGAGGGGATGGCCACCATCTCCTCCAGTAACCTCCGGCAGTAGGCTACATCGATCCCGCTGAGCGTCTCATTATTCATAATATCTCACTGAGAAGACGCTAGCCCCCAGACTTAATCCTTTCCCGTTTTGAAGGCGCCTATCTTCAAGATGGGCTGTTAATATTGAGGTGGTGGATAGATGAGCAGTGTGATTGTTGCTGAGGTCCGAACGGAGATTCTGAAACGGGCGAATCCGGAGTACGCGGAGCGGACTAGGCGATACTTCAGGGAAACCGTGAATACACATGGCCTTAAAACCTCGCAGGAGAGGGAGGTGGTCAAACTTATCTATCCCAAGGTGAAGGGTAACCTCTCCTTAGCCCTCGAAGTAGCTGAGGAACTCGTCAAGTCGAGGATTCTGGAGGAGGCCTCAGTCGGTATCAAGATCATGAGGCGGATGACCCGGCTATTCACACCGGAGCTCTTCGACGTGTTCGATAGTTGGGTCGATCACCTTACAAACTGGGCGAACACGGATGGCCTGTCAACCTGGCTCATCTCTGAGACGATAAGGCTAGACCCCGGGCTGTGGAAACGCCTCCTCCAATGGACCGCTTCGGATAACAGGTGGAGGCGGAGGGCAGCCGCCGTGTCCTTAGTCCCCATTGCACGGAAGGGAGAGATGCTCGATGAGGCCTTCACGATCGCTGATCGATTGATGACTGACGGAGACGATATGGTACAGAAGGGAGTTGGCTGGCTGCTGAAGGAGGCCTCCCGGCTTCACCAGGATGATGTACGGGATCACCTGCTCCGTTGGAAGAACGAAACTTCAGCTCTTGTGCTGAGGTACGCTTCTGAGAAACTGCCTGAAGGGAAGAGGGTCCTGAAGACTAGATAAGTCTCCCATACAATTTTTTATAATATGGGGAGAGGGTTTACACGGTGTTCTGATTGAGACTTGACAAGGTTTCGGAAAGAGTCTATGCTAACTGCGACGGGGAAACCGGCGGGAACGTCGGCATCATAGTCATGGATGACGCTGTGGCCGCGGTGGACGCTCAGTATCCTGTATCAGGTACGGACTTTAGGAAAAGTATACCATCTGTCACGGGGAAGCCCGTTACTCACTTGCTGCTGACTCACATCCATGGGGACCACGTGTTCGGAAACCAGGCCTTCGAGGACTGTGAGATTGTTTCACACACGCGGCTGAAGGAGAAGATGGAGGAAAGCTTGGGTACGATCTGGGCCCCCAGCAACCTTGAGAAGATGCTGGAGGACGTTAAGAAGAACCGCCCCGAGAGGGCTTGGCTCTTCGAGGGCCTCAGGATCGTGCTTCCAACGAAAACCTTTAACGACCGGTTCACGCTCCCCGGCGTTGAGATGATCCACCTAGGCGGTCACACAGACTGCTCGGTTGTAGTCTATGTCCCCAACGACAGGGTGCTCTTCGCAGGTGACCTGATGTTCGCGGAGACTTTCCCATGGGCTGGGGACCCGACAGCTGACCCCGATACGTGGATTGAGGCGTACAAAACGATACTTGCCATGGACATCGAGACAGTCGTCCCCGGCCACGGACCCCTTTGTGATAAAAAAGAGTTCGAAACCCAGCTAGTGTGGTTCGAAACCGTGAGGAAGGATATGAAGAAACTCATCCAGGATGGGGCTTCCCAGGAGGAGGCCGTGAACTACGACGGCTACCTCGACTTCTACGAGTCTGAGGGAGACAGGAGGGAACGTTCCCTGAGGCACTGGTACCGATTCTGGTCCCAGAAGGAATGAAAAGAAGCCAAATCAGACAAACAGCGTAAAGGGAACCCGTTTTTCCCATTTTTCTTCTTAATAACTTAGTGGACTCTAGGGATGTGCACGCTTGGTTTCATCCTTACACGCCCCATCGTTTGCTAGAAGTTGACTGTGATCTCTCATATATCAGGACCGGAGGAAAAGAAAAAGAGAAATGAGGAAAAAGAGGTTTACCAAACCTTCTCCAGCATCCTCATGGCATTGAGCCCCATGATCTTGGCGGTCTCGATGTCGGAGTAGCCATGTTTTATCATCCACCGGGCGATGTTCACGAACTCGTTCGGGTTCTCCAGTCCCTTGACGTATCCCACGTCTTCGATGCCAGGAGGGATCGGCCATGGAGTTTCTGTCTTCCTCCCTGGTTGAGTGTATTTACCCAGTCGTCGGGGGAACCAATACTTGTACAGGCCCTGGTGGTCGCCATAGAGGGTGTCGGGACCGCAGCCAACGTGGTCAATGCCCATGAGGTCGATGCAGTACTCGACGCACTCCATGTAGCTCTCGATGCTGCCCACGGGATGTTTCTCGGTTCGTAGCCCCCTGCCCGCGCCGCCGACGCCTATCAGGCCGTCGTTCTCTGCGAATGCGTGGAGCACCTCGTCACTCGTCGTGTGGCCCTGCGCGATGGCGGCCGGCCCGCTGTGGCTGTTGTAGACGGGTTTGTCGCTGGCCTCGATGGTCTCAAGGGCCGTCCTGTCGTTGGTGTGGCCAACGTCAATCAGCATTCCTACCTTGTTCATTCTCTTGACGGCGTCGTAGCCGAAGTCAGTAAGCCCTGAGTCCAGGTTGGTCTCCCCCATTCCTCCGCCC
>DAOVCM010000207.1 GCA_030670015.1 Candidatus Bathyarchaeota archaeon | reverse complement strand
CGCATGGATTTGATCTAATAGTATGAGTTTTCTATCAGGGGGCTCGATGGGCTCGTCTGAGAGAGGAACTTTAGGTTGGACGATGTCATAGCGTGCCTTGTTCCCCACCTGGTAAATGAGTTCTATCCACTTGTTAGGCTCAAGATATGACCCTGCAGGTACGAAGAAGTGCTTGACCCTGGATTCGGAGGTAGTCTCGTAGCGAACCGTGAAGCAGGGGCTCATCATGTGACTTCCTGACTCGGCCTCTGTCACGCTGGTAAGAGGTATCTCGAAGTACTCCTTCCTCTTCTTCTGTTCATCCTCGATATCCCTGATGGTACTGTAAGTCTTTGTATGGATTCCCCAGCCAGTCTTTATGAAGACAAGGCGTTTGTTTGTAAGAATCAGATCTCCCCGTATGCTGCCGAAGATACTCATCTTCTCCTTTTCACATGAGTTAGCATCGTTATGATGCGCACTAACCCTCTCCTCTGTTTCAGACAATGATATCGGAACGAGTTTAATTTAAAGATGTTAATAAAGTTAATAGATATAACATCTATAAATGGCCTACTCTTACATACCCCTGTACATGAGAATTAAAATATCTCTCGAAACCTAATTAGAATTCCTTAAACCCTTGAAATGCCAACTTCCTTTTGTAGAAGGTTAGATGATTGATGCCTGATTATCGATATTAATGTTCATCGGGAGTACTATTACATGCAGTCTCTGAAGATACGGTGGAACTACAGCTATACTGTACTACTGCTATGCTGGTGCGGTTGGATCGCGATCTACCTGTGTAGGTCGGTGCTGGCACCTATCCTTCCCGTGCTTGTCGGAGAGCTGAGTTTAACCCACGCCCAGGGAGGCATGCTGGAGACCGCCTACCTCATCGGGTACATCCTGGTCAAGATACCTGCAGGCGTCATCGCGAACCGGATCGGCATAAAGAGAACTCTCGTCATCGGCATGGTCGGCTACGCTCTATCCACAGCGCTCAACTTCATCGCCGCCGGTTTCATCCACCTTTTCACCCTCAGGTTCCTCCTCGGCCTCTTCCAAGGCATTCACCTCCCCCTAGCGAACACCCTTCTCTCAGAGAGGTTTGGAGAAAGACAAGGGAAAGCCATAGGATTCCACGAGTCAGGACCAAACGTTGGAAACTCTATCGCTTATCCCCTAACCGTCTTCATCGCATCTACATCTGGCTGGAGATGGGCTTTCCTCCTCCTCTCACTTCCAGCCTTCGCCCTAGCAGGAGCGACAGTCCTAATTCTAAAGGAGGAAAAAAGACCTAAGATCACAGGTATAACTGTAAATCACCAGCGAGATCATCCTAAATTACGCAGCTTCTTAAGGCTCCTCGCCCCCCTCGCCGTTGCCCACGCCATATACAACCTTTGCCTACGAACCCTTCTCATATTCTCCCCCTCCTTCCTTGTTGAATTCAGAGGCATGAACCTAGGTAAAGCCGGGCTAATCGCCATGCTGATGCCCGCTGCAGGGTTTTTCGCCAAGGTTTCTAGTGGTTTTATAGCGGAGAAGTTCGGTAGGAGGAACTCTATCTGTGGGGCGACAGCCCTAAGCGGGCTTTTCATCCTTTCCCTCACGTATGTCTCGGGTGATTATGCCCTCCCTATCAACTTTGTCTTACTCGGTCTCACGCTCTATTCCTTCTCCCCCACAATATACGCTTCTGTTACCTCAGGTCTTCCTACTCAGCTCAAATCCTTGGGCTTAGGGACGGTCACCATGGTAGGGAACATCTTCGGTGCATTCTCGACTTTCTTCATCGGATACCTGATTGACACTCAGGGATACAAGACGGCCCTAACTGTCATTTCCATCACGGTAATCTTGGTAACGGTCTTGAACTTCACAGCGATGAAGGTAGAAATAACAGGATCTTCTAGTTCACAATAAAAAGGAGATCTGAAAAAATTAAGAAAAAATTGATGGCAGAGGAGTTTGTCTGTTGCCTTTTTACATCGAAGTTAGGAAACAGGCAATGTCCTCAGGCTTGGATCTTCTCTATCCTTCTCTTTATGGCTTCCTTCGGAAGGGCTCCGACGGACTTGTCCACTAGGTTCCCATCCTTGAAGTAGAGAAGGGTTGGGATGCTCATGATGCCGAATTTCATCGGTGTCGCCCTGTTCTCGTCTACATTGAGCTTACCGAAGGCGATGTCACCTCTCTCCTTTTCCAACTCCTCTATAACAGGACTCAGAAATCTACAGGGACCGCACCACACTGCCCAGCAGTCCACAACCGCTATAAGGTTTGAACCAATGAACTCGGTAAAATTCTCGTCTGTGATGTTCTGAACCATTCCGATCACACACCTGTTTTCCTAAAGGCAGAATATAAAGATGTTTAATGATGTTCAACATCATTGAACATGATATGTCGCTTAAGGATCTCCAGTCCCTCATCAGCACTCCCACGATGAAGGCTGACGCTATAATGAGATGCGTCCTCGGCGTCAGGACAACCGAGATCGAGGCCTATTGCACCCTTGTGACAGGAGGCCCCGCATCGGTCTAGGATGTCGCTGATAATCTGGGGAAAAGCAGGTCCACGGCCCAGAGACTCCTCCTGAACCTTGTGGAGAAGGGTCTTGCCGTTAGAGAGGAAAGTCTGATCGGGCTGGGAGGCTATCAGTATGTATACCGTGCGGTTCCGCCTGAGCGGATGAAGGAAGCGATTATGAAGAATCTTGAGCACTGGTACGGCCAGATGATAAAGGAGCTGAATAATCTTCCTGAGAAGCTGGAGGAAATGGGGAGGAGCTGCCTTGACCGTTATGGTTCAGCAGCGGGTTAGGTAGCGGTCGACCTCCCACCGTGTGATGTTGGGTCTACTCTCCGACCAGTCCTGACCCGTGAAGGAGCTATAATCCTCGAACTCCTGCCTCTTCAGCTCGACGAGGTTCTTAGCAATGTAGCCTCCCAGCGCCTCAAAGACGAGGGGGTCCTTCACGAAGG
>DAOVCM010000029.1 GCA_030670015.1 Candidatus Bathyarchaeota archaeon | reverse complement strand
CGCCTTTACGCTCACCTCTATCACGTAGCCTCGTGTGGCAGTTGATCCATGGGGGACGGGTTTTGAGAACCGGATCTGTGTATCACCGAAAACGTAGCATCTATTATCGGCATACCTGATCTCCCCGGCTATACCTTTGATGCTTCTGAGGAATGATGCAGCCCGGTTTTTCTGGCTCGGGTTGATCATCCGACGCGGGTGCTTCAGTATCACCGTCTTTCCCGTGTAGATCTCAGGCTCCTTCGGCTCGAAATGGTCGTAGTGGTAGTGGGTAACGATGAGGATATCCGCCTCCTCAGCCAAACCCCTCACTTTTGCCCACAGGTCGTCTCTTGTCTTCTCCTCAATGGGATGAGGTGAGAGCCCGAATCTATTCGGTGCCAAAGCCACAGCCGGGTCGATCACGATGTTGACGTCTTCAGTACGGACCTGTGTAGCCATGCTCCGCACACCGAAGCTCTCGAACGCCAGAGGAATAACCTTCAGGATGAACGCCTCCTCAATATCCGGTAGAAGACACATGCTCATTGTAAATATGGTTTACTTGAGAAAACATGGCATCCTAGATTTATTTTCCTCTCACACAATTCATCGTCATACTTGTCAATTAATTAGTGCTCGTTTTTTCTGAGATCTTGTGGAATTTAGACATACATCACTAAAATAGGAAGGGTTAGGTTGATACTCACTTCTTTTTTGCATTATTATGAATAATCCTCTTGAAAATAGGATGAGTCATGTGGTAAGGAGGCCTCAGCTTAACTCTGATCGCTCATTCATTCGCCCTAATGCCTTTACATCATCGGCCAATTCCTAGGACCCCCACTGCGGATAAATATATTCCGATTAAGTTCCAGCTAACCGTCCATCTCTGATTAGTTATGTCTCCCTCTGATGGTCTGCACAATTCCTAACTTCAGCGGTGAGACCGAGTCACAACAAATATTTACCCACTGAGTCTAAGTTCCATGGACCCCTATGCAACGACTAAGCGCACGACTCCTCCTTGTCGTGGCAGTCCAGTTCGCTACACACATCACATTCTTCACACTCCTATCCTGGGCCCTGCTATCCAATCTGCTCGGGTTTGACCTCATCTCAGTGCTGGCCAGTGGTTTTCTCATGGCCATGGCAACCATCTTCCTTGAATGGCTTTTGGGCCCCTCACTGGTCTCATCCCCCTTCGAACCCAAATGGATCGAGAGAAATGACGACCTAGTACTCTGGTCGATGGTGCATGGGGAAGCCGCGAAGGCCGGGGTCAAGGTGAAAAAGATAGGTGTCGTGGACATGGAGTCTCCCAACGCCCTTGTCTATTCCTACTTCACAGGCCGCCCTATTATCCTCCTCACGAAGGGCTTACTGGTTGACCTGACGTACCCAGAGGTGCGGGCCGTTGTCGCCTACATGCTTGGTTGCACGAGGTCCGGTGTCCTTGGTATCGTGACCACACTCTCAGGGCTTCTGACCCTCTCACACAGGGTTGCTGGTGGCTATATCAGGAGCCATATGGAGAAGAAGAGCAGTGGCATAGCTGACCTATTCCTCGCCGGGTGGGGAGGATTGTTTTTCGCCCTGATCTATCCTCAATGTGTAATGGTGAGCAACCTTATGTCCGTCTATGGCGATGAGTTCAGCATTCTCCAGACCGGTGATCCGGTCAGGTTCGTCAACGCCCTCCTAAAGGTCGCGGCTAGCCTAGCGGAGAAGCCGATTGACCCGATACGGACGATCTGTACCCCCCTCAAGTGCCTCATGTTCCAGGACCCGACTATGGCTCTCAGGGATGCCGTTAAGTTGAGGGATGTGGCTGCGAGATATGATGTAGACATGAGCCGCCTCCTTGGACACGAGTTGAAAACGTTCTTGGATGAGGGTGAACTACAGCTCCATGTCTTCGAGAGGTTCTGGTCACAACCAGAACTGGAAAAAAGACTTGAACATGCAAGATCGTTTAGAAGTGTTCGGTAACCTCGATTTATCCGAGGTTGAGGAAGTCACTCGATCTTGATGGGCGTTCCCTTCCCCCTAGGCTTCTTCTTGGTCATGGTTGTCTCCAGCACACCGTTGAAGAATCTCGATCTAGCCGAGGCCTCCTCGATCTCAACTGGTAGCTCCAATTCTTTGTGGTATCTCCTTTCAGGTGTATTCACATCGATCGTAAGGCTATTCTCTGTGAGGTAGAGGCTGATGTCCTCTTTGTTTACCCCCGGGAGCTCCGCGACAACCTTAATGTTATCGTCTTCATCGACGATGTCAATTAGGGGTTCCCTCTGGTCCTTAAGGTCGAGGGGTGGTCGCCCCTCTCCACCCAAACCGGGCTTTATGTTGCCGAACTCCCTTATAATCGGCTTACCATCCGGGCCAATCTTAACGGAGTATCCGTAGATAAAGGGACCGTATTCCCGTTTCACTGAGCCATCAGGAAGACGCCTGACCCTGACCATGTCCCGGGGAACGAAGTTCTCCATCTCACTGAAGCTCTCCGTCATCTCCTTCTCCATCTCCTCGATCATCCTATCTATCTCAGGGAAGAAGAAGCCACGACGATCCCTGAACCTCTTGAACCAGTCGTCCCAGAAAGATGACATTTTTCACATCCAACCTGTAAATTGAAGGGTGTAACTTAAAGGTTCGCAGCACAATCGAACACCTTAAGAGCGCTCTTCCTGTGATCGCTTCAGGGTCGAGACACTTGGAGACCATCTTAGTGGCGTACGGCGAGATCGCCCTGAAGAGTCCGAAGGTGAGAAGCCGACTTGAAGCTCTTCTGGCAAAGCAGATCAGGGAGACCTTGATAAGAGAAGAGTTCCAGGGAAGCCGTGTTCTACGAAGGTTCGGAAGACTCTACATCGAAGGCGCTACACATGAAGCCGCCACGTATGTGGCACAAGTCTTCGGCGTGGTCTCCGTGATGCCATCTCTAAGGACGCAGTCAGACATCGACTCTGTTCTGAAGTTAGTTGTCGAAGTCGCTTCTGAACGCATAGGAGACGGTCAGTCCTTCGCTGTGAGACCCAGGGTAGTGGGGGAACACCCCTATTCGAGTCATGACCTAGCTGTTAAGGTTGGTTCGGCAGTGCTAGAGATCCTATCCACCAGAGGGATCCATGTGAACCTTTCTAAGCCTGATGTGACCCTGTATATCGAGGCGAGAGACAAAGATGCCTTCGTGTACACGAAGATCATCAAAGGAGTTGGCGGCCTTCCATATGGATCCCAGGGGCGGCTCATATCCCTATTCAGCGGCGGCATCGATAGCCCCGTTGCAACATGGCTGATGATGAAGAGAGGCGCCGAGGTTCTACCTCTTCTAATGGACCAGAGGCCACATGTTGGTAACAGCTACATCGAGAGAGCTGAGAGGGCTTTCAGGGCGCTAATGGAATACATTCCGCAACATGGATTCGAACTCTACGTGTCCCCAATGGGGGAAGTCATGAGCAGGATAATGGAGGCATCTTTACCAAGCCATCGCTGCGTACTCTGCAAGCGTTCAATGTACAGGATAGCCGCGGCCTTCGCTGTTGAACAGAACGCCAGAGGCATAGTGACAGGGGAGAGCCTAGGCCAGGTCGCTTCACAGACCCTCGACAACCTGTACGTGCTCGATGAGGCAGTGGATCTTCCTATTCTTCGGCCTCTCATCGGTCTCGACAAGGTGGAGATCGAGGGCTTCGCTAGGAACATCGGAACCTATAACATCACTGCGAAGAAAGTGGACGGCTGCACCGTCGTGCCGAACAAGCCAACCACCAGAGCTCGGATGGAGCACGTCCATGAACTTGAGGAGGAACTAGAACTAGTGGCACTCTGCATTGAAGCGGCGGAAAAAATTATAAAAATAGATATCGAGCATGACCCAAAGTCCTAGTGACTGACCCTTCTTCGGCTAATCGGGGAAATTGTTAATATCCGTGGGCAAACGAATATACATGTGGTGTGGTTTTGAGAAAAATGCCGATGGAAGCCTTCGCTGGCAGTGTCGACCTCGACTTCGAGGAGGAGGAAGAGCACTGGAACACCTACAAACTGAGCGACGGGTCCACTCTCAAGGTGAAGCTTGTGCTCCGAGGCGTGAAACGTCTGAAGAGATTCGAGCCAGACGGATCACCCATCTACGTGATCAACTCCATCAACGTCGTGCGAGCTATTAACATTCCCAAAGAGTTGAAGGCCAAGCCAAAGGAGTCCGAGCTTCCTCCCGTTTGAGTTCCACAGCCGACCCTAGAGGAGAGCATAGTTGAAACTAGACCTCATTTCGTACACCCCAGGAGTGGAAACCCTCATCGCGACCGCCATACTGACATCGACCAGCGGGGCCAAGCCCTCCACCCTGTTTCACCGCCTTAAGAAGAACCAGGGAAAGGTTAGACAAGTCGTTGAAAGACTCGAGGTACAGCACGGCAGCATCCTGGAGCACAATCGATTGAACTGGGTCCTGGAAGCCACTGAGGAAGATGTCCTCAACATTCTCCTTGATTGCAGGTTCTTCAATGCCACCAGACTTGGTGAGGGGAGTTGGTTGTTGAGTTCCAACCTGAGGACGGTTATCGACTACATAGGCGAGAGGAAGGGAGCCTTCGTAGAGGCCCTGATGGAATCGGTGCGAAGAACCGCCCCAACCCTTTACGGATGCCTGCAGAGGAGACACCCTTGAGAGCCGAGCTTCTCAGCCATACGCCAATAAAAAAGTTGAAGGCTGCAGTACAGAATAAAAGCCTGTCAGACTCTGAACTGCTGCCACATGCATCTTTCACCTTCGCCGTCGAGGGGATCAGCAGGGCATGCAGCCACCAGCTCGTCCGCCATCGTGTGGCTTCCTTCTCCCAGCAAAGTCAGCGATACATACCTGTGAACCGTCTGAAAGAGAGGGCTGTCGTTCCTGACACCATCAGAGAGAAGGCCCCCGAGTTATTCACCTCCCACATCGAGGCCTCCAGCGAAGTATACCAGAAACTTATAGACGCCAAGGTCCCAAAGGAGGACGCCCGATTCATCCTGCCAAACGCAACGGAGACTAGCCTGCTCATGACGATGGACGGTCGATCCCTGTATCACTTCTTCGGGCTCCGATGCTGTAACCGAGCCCAGTGGGAGATAAGGAACCTGTCAGACGAAATGTTACGCAGGGTAAGGACCGTTGAGCCCAACCTTTTTCGTAGAGCCGGGCCATACTGCTACCAACTTGGATATTGCCCGGAAGGACGTTTCTCATGTGGCAAAATGAAGGAAGTTATTGACCGATACCGAAGCTTCGTTCAAGTCTGAAATAACCCAGACGAGAAATATTACCATGAGTGTTAGATAATCTCCAAATGGGATTAAAGGAAGCAACCTAAATCCCTAACCAATGTCTTGATAACAGTTTTGGGCGCTTATTAAACCTCTAAAGATGATTCGGGGGTCTATTTTTCTGATTCTACGAGTTGGATGAGGAAACCGCTGGGGTCTCGAATGGTAGCAAGCTTCCTCCCTGTGGCCTGAACGATCATGGGTCCATCGACATCAATCCCATGACTACGGAGCTCCTCAACTGCATAGTCGAGGTCCTCCACGGACACGGCAATATGATTATAGCCTGGATTCTGGGTTGACCGCGCAAGGTGAAGGTCCACTATAACTCCCTCTGAGCCGATCAACATCTGTGCAGACTCACCGCCGTGGTCTAACCGCCTAACAAGCGTGAACCCCAGTTTCCCGTAGAACGCTATAGCCTCATCCAGATCCTTCACTGTGAAATCGATATGATCAAAACCCAACAACCCTATCCCAGCCATTATGTTCACAGAAACACCCTTTCGACTGAAGCCTAAAAAAGACTTCCTGCCAGTAGATCCCTTTGGCTGGACATATTCTCAGTATTTCGTCTTCAGATTAAATCCATGAAAAAAGAGAATAGGAAAAATGAGTCAGTAATCCATAATCGTATTAAGGTTTAATCTTATTCGAAACATTAGTGAATGAGGCTTGTGCTGGCAGGAGTATTGGAGATCACGTGCATCCAAGATTTCATATGTCAAACTGTCTGTGAAGACACCGTAATCGAATTCTTCTTTTCATGAATCAGACAGGAGGAAAACGGTTCCAGAGACCCTCATGCCAGCTGTACAAGCTCCCGCCATGGAGCCCATCTGAAAAGAAGTTATATTCGATAGCGTCGCGTATGGAACCCTTAATTTATCGCTCTCATTTTGCCCGCTAAGCAGTCTTCTATCACACTGGGAATCTTTTTTATCAGGTCCGATGGCTCCAGATGGTAACCCTTTTCCCTGTAAGCAGCATCTCCCGCAGCGCCGTTGACGAATGCCCCGGCGACAGCAGCCTCGAAAGGAGAACAACCCATAGCCATGAACCCCGCCGCCACACCGGATAGAACATCCCCGGTCCCGCCGACAGTCATCCCGGGGTTACCCGTCCAGTTATAACGGACGCGGACACCGTCACTAACCACATCGACATGCCCCTTCAGAAGGATGGTGGCTCCCAGCCTTGACGCCTCTTTCATCACGGTTTCCCCCCTCTTCATGAAATCACCCTTCACCTCCCTCCCCGTCAGTATCTTGAACTCCTCTGAATGAGGCGTGAAGATGGCCTTCGTCTCCACTTTCCTCTTTCTATCTGCGAACCCCTTCAACCCGTCAGCATCCAGAAGCACAGGGATGCCCAACAGCTCGATCTTGTCCATGATTGAGTTCACAGCCTCTACTGTTTCATTGTGTAACCCAAGCCCCGGCCCAATGACAACGGCGTCCGCTGTCTCCAAGAAAGGCGTCAGCTTTCCAAGGTTTCTCGTCGACAGCTTGGTTCCCTTGAGCTTCACCGTTATGATGCTTGGGGAGAAACCAGCTATGATCGAAGCCGCCGTTTCTGGCGCGACCACGTACACAATGTCTACGCCAGTGGCATATGCTCCCATAGCTGTCAGCGCGGGTGCGCCTGAATAGGTCTCGCTCCCCCCTATCACGAGGAGGTGTCCAAAATCACCCTTGTGTGCCTCAGGTGCGCGGTGCTTCGAGGCAAGGTATACATCTCCCGGCCCGGCATACTTCTCAGCCTCCGGTGGAATACCTATAGATACGACATCCAGTTGACCGAGATTTGTGCCCGCTTCCACAAATCCAGTTTTCGGCTTGTGAAAAGTAAGGGTTAAATCAGCGGCGACGGCCTCCCCGTGAATGCTGCCTGAGTCGGATTCGACACCTGTGGGTACGTCAACGGCGATCTTGAAGCCCTCTGAGCTGTTAATTGCCTGTACCATTTCCTTGTAGGGAGACGAGAGAGAGCCTTTCACCCCTGTCCCTATGAGCGCGTCTATGATCACACCTGCCTTGAGTGGAGAGACATCCGCTGAGTCGTGGATCTCTCGGACTGATATGCTGCTTCTCATATTCTTCAGAGCTTTCCAGTTTACAAGGGCCTCATCCGACCGGATGTTACCCGGTTTTCCCAGAAGGAGAACCTCGATAGAGTATCCCGTCCCAGCCAGGTGCCTTGCAACCACGAAGCCGTCTCCACCGTTACCACCCAAGCCGCAGACAATGACAACTTTCGTCTTCACTTCAAACCTGTCTTTAACCGCTTCCGCCACAGCCCGGCCTGCGTTCTCCATAAGCTGGAGCCTAGAGACCCCGAGATAATCGGCGTTCATCTCCACAGCCCTTATCTCCCGGGATGAAAGGAAGTCATCAAGAATCAAGGTAAACTCTCAACCCTCACTAGGATCAATGGATATTTTAAGCATCTCATCTTGTGGGCGACACGCATATAACCCAGACAATGGAAAACGATCAGTTTACTCGAATATCACCAACAGATCTGATAACGATGTCGGCTAGAGCTTGGAGCTCAGGTACCAACTCGGCTCCTAGGCTGACGGCGATCACAGCCTTCACTCCAGCCATCCTCCCAGCCCTCAGGTCGGATGCTTGATCCCCTATGTAGACTGACTCAGAAGGTGTGCATCCACACCTCTCGCACGCTAATAGTATCATTTCCGGTGAAGGCTTAGGGTTCTCAACATCATCCGCGCCAACGTAGGTGTCGAATAGGTCGTGCACTCCCACAGCCTTCATGGTTTCTTCAGCGTCTGCACGTCGATCATTAGTAGCAATCGCTAGCTTCATATCGTCAGCCTTGAGCCTTCTCAGGACATCCTCAACCCCTTT
>DAOVCM010000209.1 GCA_030670015.1 Candidatus Bathyarchaeota archaeon | reverse complement strand
AGAATTTCTGTTAAAATTTTTTCCACGTTTACTGGAATAGAGTCATATTTTTCTCGCATTATCAGATTTTCAATTTCTTGTGTAACGTTTTCCAGTCGCTCTACAACGTTTTCTAGCGTCCTTTGGTGGGCTAACAATATGTTAATTACGAAGTCCAGTGCGTCCACCTTACTTTTAAAACTCATTATATCACCGAAAGTAATATGAAAAAATACTGTGTATTTAATTATTAAGTTGGAAAGGTCTGAACAAATATATTTAATATACCTGATTTGTAAACTGAAATCTAATTTGTATTATATATCGCGTATAGACCTCTTTCATACATGTAAGATCATTGCTCCATAAAAGTAAAAAAGGGAATTGTACAATGAAATTTGGAGCGGTCCCTGAGCGAACTGTCTATTATTTTGACATGCCTGGGACCCCTCCCCCCTTTACAGATAATGTCACGTTGCTAAGCAATTATGTTAGAGAACCCTTCCAAACGTAGTAGGATAAGAGGTATGCTTAAATAACTGAGAATTAAGTTGGCTTCCTTCCGAAGCCGATTATAATATCTACAAGTTGTTTCTGGTCGATTTCCGCCTGACTGCGCCAGTTGAGGAATAGCGTACCACGTTCATCCTCACCAAGGTACCCCTGCTCTATGTATCGGTCGATGTTCATGCCAACTCGCCAGCCAGGAAGTTTCTCCGCCAGTATCTTCTCTACCTCAACCCGTGGAGATTTCCCCTGCTTAGATATAATGTATGATATTGCAACAGCCAGCCCTGCAATATCGTCTATCCTCCAACCGATGGTTTTAGCCGTCTTTTGGTCTACTGTGCCCCTCATGGTGATGTAGAACCTGGCGTCTGCTAGCTGGGACTTCAATGGCTCGGTGGCTAGGTTGGGGTCGTCGAGAACCCGGCTCACCTTTAGGTCGATTGGCTTGAGCTGGTTGTCGAGTACGTCTATTACATCGAGCCATTCGGGTCCAAGCTCCTGTCTGAGCTCCCACCCGCGTACCCCTGGAAGCCTGTGATGCTTGAAGAACAGCATGTGGACGGCGTCCTTTATCTTCCTTGAGTAGGCTCTCTCAGCCCTTCTCATCCTTCTTGCCATCTCCTCCACTCCTCGTAGTCGACAAGAACAGGTAATGAGAACTTCACTGCATCAAGGTCGAAGGTTGGCTCCTCCCGTGGTGAAAGGTTGACATTCTCACCGAACCTATCCATCTCTATAGAAGCATATCCGTAGCTAACAAGGTAGCATGTCAGGTAGGCCCGTCTAACTGTCTCTAGATAGGTCTCAGCTCCAACCCAGTCCCAGTATGCGATGCTGTCGTCATCCCCTAACCTCTTTTTCATCTCCCGCCAGAACGCCTCAAGGGTTTCAGTGAACCCTTCCTCAAGGATGAGGCCGAGTTCATGTGCCTCTGTTCTCGTGGCAGTGCTTGCATTAACCTGATTCACGTGGAATTCAGCCCATCTCTCATCCACCGGGAGCAGGTCACCCCAATATCCAAGAGAGCCAGCGAGGGTTCTCGCTGATATCTGCTCCATCTCGACGATAGGGTGCCAGGACTTGAGAAAGGCGTCGGCGATGGCGCTGACATCCATCATCATGAGCTGCTGGTTGAGCCTGAAGGGGTCCTTATAGAGGGTGGTGGACTGGTGTTGGATCCACTCGTTCTGTCTTTCGATAACTGAAGAGAGTTCCCGGATAGCGGTAGCGTCTAGGCAGAAATCCTCCATCGAGCTGACCTCTGGATAGTACCTCCTAATGACTGTGAGGACATACTCTATGTCTATGGAAAATGGATCTATGGCTCCCTCAGAGACTGCCCTGCATAGGTCTATTACACCCTCAAGCTGTGCACGGGTTTCCCTAACCTTCACCTTATTCTACCACCCTGATGGTGGAGAGGCCATCCGTCTTGTGAACCATGACGATATGGATGTCCCTATCCCTGAATGTTAACTGGCTTGGGGTGATGGCAATGTATTGATTTGTTGAACCCTTCATTGTCTGCACTATGAATTCGGAGACAACTTCCCTGTTTTTAGGGTCCATGTGAAGGTCGAATTCATCGACGGCCCTGAATGGTGATAGTACGTTCTGTTGCAGCGAGAGGAGGAATGCCATGATCGAGGTGCTCCGCTCCCCACCGCTGTGGGTATAAGGGTCCAGTTTACTCGGCTCCGCGCCTCTAAAGCCTACCCAGATCTCTAGGCCGGCCTCCTCGATGTCGTTTGTGTTTGTAAGCCTCACCTCTCCCGTGGCGTAGAGCATAGATAGGAGGCTCTGATATCGGCTGTTAACCTCCTCTAAGAGGTTCCTCATTACCTCAAGCCACTTCTTCGTCCTCTCTTCTATCTCATCCATGACCCGCCGCCGACTCTCGCGAACCTGTTCCACCCTCTCTTGAAGCTCCTTTAGGGTCCTAGAGTAGGACTCGTACATGGCCTCAGCATCCTCTGAAACATTTGCATGACCCAGTAGGATTCCAGTGGTCTTTCTGATCTCACCAAGGACTTCATCCGAAGACCGCCCAGTATCCACTCGCGTCCCCTTGATGAGCGCCTCGGCTTCTGAGTCATTGAGGTCTCGCCTTATCCTATCGATACTTACCTTTAGCTCGTTGATCCTCCGTTTGAGCCTCCCCCGTCGGTCGTTGAGAAGGGCCATTCGTATGCGTCCTTCGATGTATCTGTCGTTAACCTCGTCGATTTGGGTGCGAGTTATCATTATCTCCTCTATAACATCCTTGACACCCGAACCAGCCTCGATCAGCTGCCTATTCAGGGATTCTATCGACGTGTCTACAACAGACCTCTGGTCTGCAAGCGCGGAGTGCCAAGAGTCATAGGCTTCTGCCTGGGTCTCCTCTATCTCACCTAACAAGTTGAAGTAGTCATCAAGAGTAGTGGGCCCAGACTTGAACTTCAATCTGAGGGCTTCG
>DAOVCM010000109.1 GCA_030670015.1 Candidatus Bathyarchaeota archaeon | reverse complement strand
GAAGGTTATCCCCCACGGTATCTTGTCTCCGCAATTCCTGCAATAAGGCATATAGGTTTCACCTTCCATCTCCCTATTGAGGGAGTTTTAATAATTTTTTCTCTTGGCTGAAAACTGACATTCCCTGATAACTACCTGAAGGCGCCTTATTTTGATTATTTACAGATGACTGCATCACAATTCTTTGAGATCAATAAATATTATGATATGTTGAATACAGACCCGAAACTATTCTAAGTATGTTGGTGTTTCTGAATAAAATTGTAATTTTATTATAACTCAACTTTGGGGCAATTGATCTTTTTTATGAGGTCCTCGGCTTCCGAGGGTTCAAGTTTAATTGTGTAGAGGTATCGACTCGTTCTGAGCTTCAGCTTTGTTACATCGTCCAATCTTTTTATGTGGCACTCGGCGGCTTTCTCTGCCAGTGTGAGGAACTCGTCTGGATCAATGATTTCCTTCGGCATCTTGTACACCTTTTAGCGTCTTCTCAATTGAATGGGGATCATGATAATAGGCTTTTCGGATCATTCCTCCGCTTTCTCCGGCTCACGGACAAAGACAAGTGACAGGAAAATGCTCAGGGCGAGGAAGGCTGAATGGATGAGCCATGGGAAGGTGGGATTGAATTCGTAAATGTATCCGCCCACGAGTGAGCCGATGGTGGCGGGGATGAACAGGAGGAAGCCCCGTGCGTATCCGCCTCCTCCAATGCCGACGCCTATGCCCTGACCTAGTCCAGCCATGATCCTGCCCCTGATGTTACGGGGGATTGTGTCGGCGAGGAGCACTGAGGATGCGATCCACAGGAAGGCGTTGCTCACGACGAGGAGGATGTAGATGATGGTTGTCTGAATGAAGTTACTGGATATTGTGAATGCTGCAACAGAGGGCACGGCCAAGACGAAGGCAATGATCATGCATTTCTTTGGTCCAATTCTATCGACGTAGCCACCAATGATAACACTCACAGCGGTCTTCACGATTCCGGCTATGAGGAGGACGGTCCCCCAGTCGTACTCGGAGAGGCCTATGACCTCGTATGCGTATACTATCCAGAAGGGTTGTACGATTGAGCTGATGAGGGTCAGGATAACTGCGATGAAGGCGTAACCTCTGAGATTCGAGAAGATCCATCGAAGGGATTTGAAGATGTCGATGTAGGATTCCCTGAAGATTTTTGTGATGTCCCGACCGATTCCGCTTCGATTCTCTACGGTCTCCTTCAGATAGCGGAACCTTATGAAACCCACTAGTATTGCCGTAATAAGACTCAAGATGTATCCGAGGCGCATCGCCGGTCGCAGGGTGTAGACTGCAATCAGCCAGCCTCCTATGTAAGGAACAAAGATGCGGACAGCCTCAGGGATGGCGATGGTTAGGGATAAGATTCTGCCCCGGGCGCCGACTGGGATGGAGTCAGCCATAATAGCGTTGAGGGCCGGCATATAGAAAAGAACAAGTTGTTGGTAGACAATACCCACGGCTAGCCACTGCCATGTAGGGGCAAAGATGAACAGGAGGAAGCTTGAGGCTAGTAGGAAGGTGGCCACACCCACAAGCTTGGCTCGCCCCGACTTGTCAGCGATGTACCCTCCCACGGGGTAGAGTAGCATGCCTGCGAGGCCGCCGAGGGCGTTGACGATCCCTATGATGGGCTTGCTCCCGCCCAATTCAAGGATGTACAAAGACAGGTAGGGGAACACGATGGACATGGACATGCTCCAGATGATCCTGCTCACGGTGAGCACGAGGATGTTCCCCTTCATCAGGGTTCTGATGGAACTAGTCCGCCCAGCCATGCATTATACATCTCTACGAAATCTGTATTGCCTTCCCCGCTGGAATTTAAACCTTCCCTAATTTAGGTAAAACTGGCTAACGGAAAAATCTAGATCGAGCTGAGAAAGGCTCAGACCTGGAACTCATCTCCCTCATCTGGGGCCACGGCTTTTAGGTCCAGCTCGTCTCTGGCCCATTGGGCGAGGGCGTCGCAGCTCTCTGGCTCCCCGTGGATGACGTAGACATCGGGCTTTCCCTTCAACCCTCTCAGGAACGTCTCAAGCTGGGTCTTACCACAGTGGGAGGAGAAGTCGAAGCGGTGGACTTTGGCCTTGACCTCCTCGTCCTTATCCCTGATTGTGAACCGACCAGTCTCCAGAAGTTTATCTCCGCCCGTCCCGGGGACCTGGTAGCTGACGAGGAAGACAGCGTTCCTCTCGTCCAAGGCGAGTCTCTCCATGTAGAACATGGCTGTGCCGCCCTGTAGCATACCCGATGGTGCTACGATGACGTCAGCCCGTCGGACGGCTTGGCGTCTGTCTCTCCAGCCTCTGACTTCTCGTGTCTCGTTGATTATCTTCATAAAAGTCTTCGGCGTTCTGATGAAGTCAGGGTTCTCGATGAGGATCCGGTTTATCGCCCGGGCCATGCCGTCTACGACTTTGTATGCCGTCAGTTTCTGGGCCTGCATGACGCCGAGTATCTCCTGGGACCTGCCAACGGCGAATGCCGGCACAAGGACCTTGCCCTCTTCACGTAGGACCTCCTTTACGGCTGCTATGAATGAGATCTCCAGCTCCTTCCTGTCTGGGTGGTCAGCGGTAGCATATGTGCTCTCGATGACTACAGCATCTAATCTCTGCCGGGGGATACGGGCGCCGTGGACGAGCCTTGTGTTCTCGGTGTTTAGGTCCCCCGTGTAAAGTATACGCTTCCCGTTACCGGTTAACTCTATCATGGCGCTACCTGGGATATGCCCAGCGTTGCTAAACTTGATCTCAACGTCGCCAACCCGGACCTTACTGCCATAGGAGAGATTTTTTCTATGCTTCATCATGGCGTCGAACTCGATGTACTCGAAAGGAAGGTAATAGCCGCTCAATTTTATCATGTCCCTAATGAGCACTCTCGTGATCTCTGTGGTTGTGGGTGTAGCGAAGAAGGGTTTCTCGTCCCTGAGGTAAAAGAGGGGGATGCCGCCCGAATGGTCTAGGTGGGCGTGTGAGAGGACGATGGCGTCCACCTCGTTAGGCCGGATGTGGCCTGGGAACTCGGGTTTCTTACCAATTTTGACGCCGTAGTCAAGGAGGATGTTAGTCTCATCTGATTGTAGGAGGACGGCGTTCCGTCCTACTTCGTGGGTGCCCCCCATGAAACGTAGTTTAACCATATCTATACTTTCCTGTAGGTCTATGTTTGAAACGAGGCCACCTCAATAAGGTTCCACGCTGTGAACATCGGCGGAACACTCGAATCCTTTCCCTGAGGCCCTGCTGCCTCTTAGGGGGACGTAGGGGAACATGTGTTCCCGAGACTTAACTATTTCTACTATAAGATATAAAAAATACTTCGAGTATAACGCGATCCTAAGTAATGGGATAATCATTCGCTTCGTTTATACGAGTTTAAAAATGGTCCGTTTGTAAAAAGAAACAATTGTATCGCTTTTCTAGACTACATGCCGCATCTGACATTTTGTTTTTCCAAAAATGAAGGTGCCCAGACGTTCTTACCTCCGAGATGCAGGTTCTCTTTGAGCCAAAGCCCACCGAGTCCTTTGAGGCCCATCTCTTAGGTTCTGCGTCTTCGGGTCTTCCGCCCCTTTGTTCCTTCAGACGCTTCCGCCTGGGCATCGCATACTAACCCGTCAGACATATTATTCCTTTACGTTTCATGGATCCAACAAGAAACCTGATTTAGAATTCGGTGAAGGGCGGTTTATTGCAACGGGAAGGTGAAGAATGTCCCAGCACTATGACGCAATATTTTTTTTAGAAGTCGGAATCAATTTTTAAGCTGGAGAAGGTCGTAATTCATGTTCTGAGACAATACATATTTATGATATTTGATAAATTGTATAACTGCATTATCATTCAAGTAATTATTCTTGTCTCTTTCATTTTTTTTCCACACTCAATCATAATAATTTAATACCCTTCAAATCGCTGCCTCCGCTTTTGAATTAGTTGAAAACCGGTTGAATCTCGTTGGTTTCAGAGGTGATGGCGATTAATACACGCCCTACTTGTTTCATGGAAGATTTTTGAGAACTGGGAAAAAGCACCCATCAAAGAGCGTAGGGAAGCCAAAGTCGTTATTACGTTCCTTTGTATCTCTCCGAGTTTTCTGACTTTGTGGAGTAAAACATCATCCTCGTACACGGACATAAATTTCCATGTTATTCCGTTTCCAAGAATGTGATTGAGCGGAAACATTAAGAAAAGAACCGCCACAAATACTACGGAACCTAATATGAGTATGAAGGATAGATTCAGGGGGAAGGACTTCCTTACGTTGATGGACTTCTCCCCCGTTGAAATAAACTACATGCTTGACGTCGCCGCTGAGTTCAAGCGGAAGAGGATGATGAAGGAATACCATCCTTATTTAGAGGGTCGAACCATCGCCATGGTCTTCGAGAAGCACAGCACCCGCACCCGCTTCAGCTTCCAGGCAGGAATAGCCCACCTCGGCGCCCAGAGCTTCTACGCCGT
>DAOVCM010000063.1 GCA_030670015.1 Candidatus Bathyarchaeota archaeon | reverse complement strand
GATATTGACGATATTACCATCGAGCAAATAACAGATAAACCAATCAAACTTCTACTCTGAAGAAGCCATTTTCACCGGAGAGGAAGCAACCTTAGAGATCAAGGGCTTCATTGAACCAGAAACAGGGCATTGCTACATCAGAGCTTTCATTGTATGTCCTCAATTAAAAGAAGCTGAACCCATATTATTTATGGTTGATACAGGCGCAACAACATCAACCATTCTAGATGGCGACTGCGCAAGATTGGGCTTAAATTGCGAAGAACTTGAAATATCTGATGTGCCTACCGAAACAGTTGGAGCCAAAATCTATCCATACAAACTCCCAGATGTTGCATTTATCTTCATAGACACTAAAAATGAACTTAGACCAGAGATATTGGAATCTATCGACGTTATCGAACCCACGGACGAAAGCCCCAGACCCTACTTCAGCATATTGGGAATGGACATTATCAAGAGGTATAAGAGGTTCGTTTACGACTATCCAAAAGGCGAAATCGTCTTCAAGCGATAATCGCTCTTTCCTTTTTTATATACAAGTTGAAATATGTCCTAAAAGTTAACAGCCTTCTTCATGCTTCGAAGACTCGAATCTTCAATTATCCATAACAATAGAATTATCGTAAGAACACAATTCTGAAAACTGGGTAAAATGGCGCTAGAGCAATAGTACCCTGGTGAGACGCACCATCACGGTCAATCATAAAGCGCGCGCTTCGAATTCTTCCCACTTTCCTCAACGTTTAAGACGAAGATTTTTAACCCCTTTTCGATAACGAGTTCTTCACGTGTCCTTCATTGTATCCCACGTAAATTCTGCGACCATCTGTTTAAGGTTATAATAAATATTCGGGTATTTGCGTAAATTTAGACCTGTTCCGTAATTTTATATATCCTTCTCAGTATACCACAGAGGATTATATGACCTCAAAAAAAATCATCTCACCTGAGGAGCACTTCAAATTCGAACTTGGAACCGACAGGAAGCTGGCGCGATGGGATAAGATCGTGAACTACTTCTGGAAGCTTGACGAGGCCTCTGACAGGATCAGGGTGGTGGAGCTGGGAAAGTCCACAGAGGGCCACCCCTTTATACTCGCCTTCATATCATCCCCCGAGAACCTCGCGAACCTAGAAAAATACAGGGAAATGAGTTGGAAGATCGGTCACCCTAAAGGCCTGAAAGAGGAGGAGGTCGAGGAGATCATTAGAGAGGGAAAGACTATTGTCGCGATGACAATGAGTATTCACGCCTCAGAGGTCGGCGGCACCCAGGTCTCCTCGGAGCTTGCGTATGAACTCATCACTTCAGAGGAACCCCTCCATCAGAAGATTCGTGAGAACGTGGTCTTCCTCCTGTTTCCATGCGCCAACCCTGACGGCCAGATAATGACCGTCGACTGGTACAACAAGTGGCTGGACACAGAGTACGAGGGAACTGGTCTCCCCTGGCTCTACCACAAGTACGTGGGTCACGACAACAACAGGGACGCCCTCACCCTCACACAGGTGGAGACCCAGCTGGTGACAAAGGTCCTGCTGAAAGAGTGGTTCCCCCAGGCTTACGTGGACCACCATCAGATGGGTTTCTACGGTTCCCGTTTCTTCATACCTCCCAACGCCAACCCCGTGAACGAGGTGGCTGATCCCATGGTGTGGGTGGAGCAGAAGCACTACGGCGCCCAGATGGCGGTAAGGCTTGAGGCCGCTGGCAAGATCGGGGTCGAGTCAGCTGCAACCTTCCCCGCGGACTTCATGCCCGGATTCTCCCTCGTTTTCCCCTGGTTCAACATCTGCGGTATGTTCACTGAATCCGCTAGTGTCAAGTTTGCCACGCCGGTCTACGTTCATTACCACCAGCTCCAGCCTGGCCCCCGCGGTAGGCCTGAGTATAGGACTCAGGTGAGCTTCCTCCACCCCTGGGAGGGGGGCTGGTGGCACCTCGCGGACATCATGGAGGGGCAGAAGATCACGGCCCTCGCCACCCTGGAGGTTGCGGCGAACAACAGGGATATGATCCTCAGGAACATGTACGTGAAAGCGGAGAGGGCTATCAGGAAGGGAGAGGAAGAACCACCTTACGCCTACATTGTGCCGCCGAGTCAGCACGATACCCTCACAGCCCTCAAGCTCCTAAGAACCCTCAAGGACATGGGAGTCGAGATACACATAGCCACGAAGCCGTTCAGATCGTGTGGAGCGACCTACCCCGCCGGAAGCTACATCCTCCTCGCATCCCAGACCGCCAGGGCGTTCCTAGTCTCCCTGCTCAGCAGGACCTTCTACAGGGACAGCATCTGGGTGCGGACACGGGACGGGACCCCTATGATGAACTACGACTTCGCCACCATGACCATGGCTGAGTTCAAAGGCGTCAACATTGTGGAGGCCAGGGAGAAGCTGGAGGGAGACTTCGAGAGGGTTGAGGATGTCAAGCTACCCGATGGCGATGTAACTGGCAAGGGCGAGTACGGGTACCTACTGGACACCAGGATCAACAACAGCTTCAAAGCCGTTAACTTGTTGCTGAAGAAAGACATCAAAGTCTACAGAGCCGACGAGGAGGTTGAGATAGAGGCCTGCGTTCTGCCAAAGGGAGCATTCTACATACCCAAGCAGGAAGATGCCGCTAAAGACCTCGGGGAGACGGCAAGGGAGACACATGTCACCTTCCACACGCCAGTATCAGAGCCGGGCTTTGAACGGCACGAGGTCAAGCCGCTCAGGATAGCGATGTATCAGCGCTACTGGGGAGGTAACATGGATGAGGGCTGGACAAGGTGGCTCCTCGAGCAGTATGGCTTCGAGTTCACCACGGTGAAGGACGAAGAGGTGAAAGCTGGTCTCGAGGGAAAGTACGATGTGCTGATTTTGCCGAGTGACGCCACCCCCTTCATCACCGGAGAGAAGCTGGAGGAGTACTTCGAGAAGAGGTTCAAGGGCCGAAGAACTGTACCCGTCTTCCCACCAGAATACAGGAGCGGCATCGGAGAGGACGGTGTCGAGAAGATCAAAGAGTTCGTTGAGGTGGGGGGCACCCTCCTAGCGCTGAACGAGTCCTCGAACTTTATCATCGAAGAGCTGAAGCTGCCGGTCACCAACGTGGTGAAGGAATTGGAGCCCAAGGAGTTTCACTGCCCTGGCTCGACCCTCTGGGTGAACGTCGACACGGATCACCGCCTCGCCTATGGTATGCCCAAGCATGCCCTGATCCTGCTTCGAGGGAAACTGGCCTTCGCGGTGAAGCCCGGGTTCAGTAACGAGGATTATAGTGTGGTTGTGAGCTACCCTGAGGATAGGATGATGCAGAGCGGCTGGCTCATAGGCGAGGAGAAGCTGAGTCGTAAAGCGGCTCTCATAGAGGCGAAGAAGGGAAAAGGCAGGGTCATTATGTACGGATTTGCACCTCAGGCTAGGGCCCTCACTGACGCCACTTTCAAGTTCTTCTTCAACGCCCTCCTCGGTTAGATACCTTCTCTTTCTACCATTTTTTTTAAATAGCCTAGATTTTAGATCCATGTGGCTATACACTCGCGCGCCGTTATGCTCGCGTTTATTCTGTTATCTCCGAGTCTCTTACTAGTATCCGCCCTATACGTAGTCTATCGTGGCCTATACTCTTCTTCAATGCCTCTCATGAATTCTCTCATCGTGACAAACAGCGCTGTAGAAAACAGGAGCCTAGCATTCAGTGTCTACTTCGTTATATCGAACATCGCAGGTGCTTTGGCACCTCCCTTAACTTCTATTCTGATACAGAGCAGAGGAGTTACAACGATCTTCCTGCTCTCGGTGCTGAGTTTAATACCTAGTATAATTCTCTCCACCTATCTTCAGAAAAGCACATAAGATATTTGATATACTCACCTCATCCAATTTTCATAATGCACGAGTAATGTGATTGTTCAGAGGATAATTTACCTAAGTTCACCCTAATTTTTGCCAGCATCTTGAAGCTTCAGATGCACAATTTTTTATAAAACTATTTTTCACTAGGGGAGAATAGAGTGAACCACTTCAATCACAACCGTATCTTATGCTAGTCAACGGAAAGATTGAATATTCTGTCATTAGCTGCCCGTACTGAAAAATAGTCTGGCCTTCACCTCGGCAAACATTTCCCTCTTTGCCCTACAGATAGGGCAGACATACGGAGGTTCCTCACGGAAGACCACATAGCCGCACTGCTTGCAATACAATATTTTTCTACCGGTCCCAATGTTCATCAACATAGATGACGGCTCCTGCTTCAGCTCTGGCTGCCCTTCACCTGCTATTCCGTAGGCTCTAAGCTGCTTCTCCATGGGCCTTCTCTCAGGGATAGGACTCGTCTCCTTGCTCGCATAGGTCCCGCTGTCCACAAAGAGACAGCAGTAGCATGTCCCGTGCTCTTCCACATCTGGATCCCGATAGTCGCAGGGGCAGATGATGTCTCTGTCGACCTCGAATTCTCCTGTGGCCATCCTGCAGGGACATGAGGGGTACCCATAGCGTTCCTCGTTCTTCCTCAAGCCCTCAAGAAGATTTAGAAGGAACTCGGGATCAGGGTTCAGATAGTAGCCATGAGCCTTCGCGTCGAACTCGGCGCGCTGCTTAACCTTATCCAGACTTGTCAAAAGCCCAGCGCCTCCTTGATTTTGTCAGGTTTATATCCGCTTATGATGGTTTCGCCATCTACAACTATTACTGGGAATCCAATGGGCACATTCTTCTCCTGCAGGAATTGTATAGCCTCTATCCGCTCCTGGGAGGTAGCAGTGTCCAGGTCAAGGTATTCATATTCCACATTATAGTCATTCAGGAACTGCTTCGTCCTCTTACACCAGCCACACGTGCTCAGGGTGTAGAGGACTACTCTATGGTCTGAGTTCTCTCCAGCTACCTTAGGGGTCATTACGTCCTTCTCACTTAATCGTTAAGATATCTAAAAAATATGTCCAAGCTTGGGGTATAAACCCTGAGCTTTCAACTAGAGCGTGATGTGGATTCACATACAGGTAAGCTTCATGTTTTAAGTATCTCATTTCCAATTAAGCAGAAAGAGATTTTCTAATAAGAGCAAGGCATCATCCAAAGTATTGTCTAAGAAGTGTGAAACCTCGGTTTTTGGAGAGAAGTCTGAACGGATTGACCGAAAAACCCTCAATCATGGCTAGTCTAACCCTCATCTTTTATCCAGATCAATAGAATTTAGTACTGATCTAGGATGGGTAGGAAAAAGAAGTATGACGGTTACAAGGCCTACAGGTATCTTGAACCAGGATTCGATTACAAAGAGTTCAAGCTCTGCAAAGAATTCGACAGAGTCCAGCCCTACTTCGTGCCTCTCTCCAAATCTGAGGAGGAGCGTTTCGAAGAGTTCATCGAGAGGAATATCGTCATCGACCTGCACGAGCACCCTGTCCTCTGGCCCGAGGACATGAGCCAAGCCATGGATCTCCAGCAAACAGGCCGGAACTTCACCGCCTACGAAGGCCTCAGCACCAGCCGCCTCGACTGCGTCTTCGACAACCTGATGGACGGCACCGCGTACATCACCAGCTACAGTGGCTGGAAGTGGACCGATGTTATCCACGACATCGGCATACGCCTCTGCGACATCCACCACCAGACCATGGTCACCCATTGCCTCAGGGTCAGCGACATCAGGGACGCCGCAGAGAACGGGAAGGTCGCCCTCACATTCTGCCTTGAATCGGCGACGCCTATTGAGAACGAGCTGGACAGGATCGATGTTCTCCACGGCCTCGGGGTCCGGAGTATGGGTATCTGCTACAGCGAGTCCAACATGCTGGGCGGAGGAATGGGGGAGACCAACCTGGACTCAGGGCTTACTGACTTCGGCTACGACGCCGTCAAGAGAATGAACAAGGTAGGAATGCTGATTGACGTTGGCCACACCAACGACAGGACGGCCCTTGAGACCATCGAGGC
>DAOVCM010000120.1 GCA_030670015.1 Candidatus Bathyarchaeota archaeon | reverse complement strand
TCGGCGTGATAAGCCCTTATAATGAGGATGCCAAGATACTCCCCGTGGGCACCGGCCACTGGTTGGAGGCTCGCATCATCCATGCCCGTCACCTCGAGGAATCCCTTTTTCAGGTTGTACAGTAACTCCAGAATACCCTGTATGGTAGCTTCATCTTGATCAGGATGGATCCATGTAATCTTGGGGTGACCTGCTAGAACTTCGTTGATGACAGGGTTGTACTTCATCGTACAGCTCCCCAGGGGGTAGAAAACTCCAGAGTTGACGCCGTAATTCATCTGAGAGAGGTGCAAGAAGTGGCGGAGTACCTCGATCTCAGAGACCTCAGGTAGCGCGGGCGGGTTGGACCTTAACATACCAATGGGGACAAGCTCAGAGATATCGTCAACGGCGTCCATCAGCTCTGGCTCAACCGAAGGAACAACGAACCCCACCCTATCTTCCATACCCAGCTCGAAGATGAGAGGCTCCTCCCAGTCAGCCTGCCTGAATCGCCTCAGAGTCATCCCTCCAGCACCTCTCCCAACGCAGAAACCAGCCTGTCAATGTCCTTTTTTGTGTGCAACTCGGTGACACAGTAAAGCGCCGTCTCCCCCAAGTCGGGGAACTCCTTCACAAGTGATTTACCTCCGTGCAGTCTCCTGTCAAGCAGCTCCCTGTGGACCTCAGCTACAGTCTTACCATTAAATCGAACGGTAAACTCCTTAAAGTGGAAGCTTCTGAACAATGGAGCCCTTACACCTGGTAACTCCCCTATCCGCCTCATCGCGTAGCGTGCGCGGCTCGCCACGAGCTCGCTGAGCTCCCTTACTCCTGAAGGGCCCATCAGCGAGAGATATACTGCGCTGGCTACGGCAAGCAAAGCTTCATTAGTACATATGTTAGAGGTTGCCTTCTCTCGCCTTATATGCTGCTCCCTAGTCTGAAGGGTCATTGTGAACCCCCGTTTAGAACCGTCCTGGGTCCGTGTCATCCCAATAAGCCTCCCCGGCAACTGTCTGATAATCTTGGGTTCAGCACGGCAGGCTATTATCCCAAGTAGCGGACCACCAAAGTTCATGTAGTTACCAAGTGGCTGCCCTTCACCTATCACGATGTCTGCGTTGTACTCTCCAGGAGGTTTAATGATGCCCAAAGATATTGGGTCAACTCCGGCAATGAACAATGCTTTCGAGTCGTGTGCCATCTCGGCGATGGCTTCGACGCCCTCCTCTAGGAACCCTAGATAAGACGGGTTCTCAACATATACAGCCGCTGTCTCCTTGTCTATCTTCTCTTTCAAGTCTTCGAGGTCCACCTGCCCTGTAGTCTTGTCGTAGTCGACGTAAATAATTCGGATATCGGCTGGCTCTGCGTACGCTTTAAGGACGGCAAGGCGACTGGGGCTTATGAGACTTGGAACAATGATAGTAAACCTCCTTGTCAGCCTGCATGCCATACGGGCTGTCTCTCCAAGAGCAGAGGCCCAGTCGTACACAGACGAGTTGGCCACCTCCATGCCGACGAGCTCGCAGATTAGGCTCTGGTATTCGAATACGGCTTGGAGCATTCCCTGTGTGATCTCAGGCTGGTAGGGAGTGTAGCTGGTTAGGAACTCAGCCCGATGCACAATTTCGTCCACGACGGCAGGGATATAATGGGGCCAGACACCGCCACCCAGGAAGGGCGGACACCTCAGGCTCAAGTTCTTCTCTAGCAATCCTGAAATAACTTTTCTAACCTCGGATTCCGTGTGAGGGCCAGGGATGTCAAGGTCTCCCTCGAATCTCAGGTCGACGGGGATGTCGGAGTATAGGTCATCGATAGATCGGATGCCGATATCCTCCATCATCTTATCCTTGATCTCCGGGACGCTATTAGGCAGATAAGGGTGAGGTTTATTCATTCAGCATACCTCCAATCCAATACGCTTCAACTCCTATAAATCTCTCTAATAACCTTAGCTCCTATAATGTGGTCCATCAGGCGCCCCACGTTTTAAATCTTGGATATACGTCTTTACTCTGTACGGTGTTCAGAATGAGGCGTACAGCGGCCATCCTACTCATAATATTAACCCTCGTTTCACTTTCTACTCAGGCAATCGAAGCTGAAGTAGCTTTACAGCCGATTGCCAGTGTTCAGCGAGACATCAAAATTATCAAATCCGGTATCATATTCATGAATGACACATTCACATTAGAAGCGCCTTCGGATTCTGTAATAATGGTCACTGAATTCCAAGTCGGTTTTCAATCATTCTTAACCGACGAGAGACGCAGATTCGAGATATGGCAAGACAACAGCTGGAAAGAAGCGAGCTATTCCGAAAGCAACTTGGGGGATGAACGTTTTCATGGTTATGAAATACAGCTTTCCTCCCCCGTTACTCTGCAGGACGGCGTCACCCTGAAATTCAGGGCTTCCTACCTGTTCCTGAATGAGGTCAGTAAGGTTTCCAGTGGTTACTCAACGCTCATTCCAGTTTATCCAGCCATAATGTATAACATTTCCAATTTCAAACTCCACGTTTTACTGCCCTCTGGTGCAGAATTCCTTGAGGTCTCCTCCGCCCTCAACTTTACACACGTGGTATCCGAGGGGCTCTGGACGCTTGAGCAGGAGTCAGAGGCGATTGGACCCTTTACTAATGAGAATGCCACTATAACATATGCTCCATCTCAGGATGACGAGTATCTGCTTGACTACGAAAAGTTGGGACGACACGTCATCATCAAGCAGAGCAGCATTAGGGTAGAGGATACACACACAATAATCAACACAGGCGACGACATCAACAGCTACCACATTAGGATTCCTTCTAATTCATCTAACATCAAAGCTAAAGATGGTGTAGGACCCCTTAGTGTAAGAGTTGAGGAAGCAGGAGAGGGAGAGGACTATGTAGATGTGTTCATCTCACCGAGAGCTGCTTTCAGAGGGGGGGACAGATGGAGCTTCACCGTCGGGTACACCCTTTCTAAATCGGAGTATCTTACAAGTGAGGAAGGAACCTCAACTCTCACTTTTTCCGTGTACGGTTTTTCATACTATGTTCGTGAGCTTTCGGCTGTTGTGACTCTCCCTGAAGGTGCTAGCCTCGTCATCTCTGAACCTGAGTTCTCATCGATCAAAAAGACAGGTTTACACTCAGATGTGTTTATAGAGTTAGGGGTAAAACTTCCTTCAGAGCAGCCTAAAGTCGTCATCACGTTTAATCAATCCATCGTCTGGTCTGTTGTTAGACCCTTAGGTTTACTGCTCATCGTGTTCGGCGTCATAGGATCCGTATATATTATGAGGAAGCGCAGGCATGTAGAGGAGAGGAAACCAGCAGAGGTTAAGAGACTTAAACGATCAGACTTTCTAGACCATTATATGGAACGTCTCTCGCTTCTCTCCGAGCTTGAAGTCCTGGAACGGAACCTTGAGGCGAAAGAGGTGAGTCGCGACCGTTATAACCGGCGTACAGCTGAGATCAATAGAAGACAAGGCGAGCTGAAAAGAATCCTGAGACAACTTAGCAAGGCTATTGAGGTCGAGTATCCCGATCTAGTGAATCCGCTAAAAGAGGTTAGGAGAGCGGAGGGAGAGATAGACAGAGTGAACGATGACCTGAGAAACCTAGAGGTCCGACTTAGAGCACGGCGTGTATCAAGACGCGACTATGGGCGGCGGAGAAGGGATCACCTCAGGAGACGGAGCCGGGCTGTGAGGCGCATCGAGCAGGCGCTGTCCTCCATCCGGGATGAAAACTGATCGACTACCTCAAAATTTTAATATGGATAACTGCAAGATTAGACGATTCCATAAGGATGGTTGAAAATGCCAAAAGTTACTCTAGATAGCGAGGTATGCACCCTTTGTCAGACATGTGTGAACACCTGCCCTATGGGCGTGTTCGAGTATGATGGTGAAAACGTCGTCGTAGCCCAGGAGGATCAGTGCATAGTATGCCGTGCCTGCGAAGCTGCGTGCCCTGTTGAAGCCATCGTCGTCGAAGAGTAGCCAGCCGAACCCAGAAATAAATCATTCCTCTTCTTTTCCAATCCACGAACCTCTTTTAAGTACATGACCTAGATTTACGAGCCATGGATCAACTTTTAAAAACGCTATCCGTTTCTGTAGAACGACACAGTGAGGAAGCCATTTCTTTCCTTCAAGAGCTGATAAGGACTCCCAGCCCTAGCGGAAATGAGGATGAGGCGGCTGCTGTGACAGCGGATAAAATGCGAGAGGTCGGCTTCGACACTGTCAGTATAGACAGTCTCAACGATGTGATGGG
>DAOVCM010000219.1 GCA_030670015.1 Candidatus Bathyarchaeota archaeon | reverse complement strand
AGTGGGAGAGCTTAATTGAAAATAGTTACAGAAGCGGCAGAGAGGATTAAAAGACTCGAGGTTCAGGGTGCGACAAACGTGGCTTTGACCGCTGTCAAGGCACTCGTGGAACAGATGGATGTCTCCGGTGCTGATAACCGTGACTCGGTTCTAGCTGAGTTAGCTAAAGCCAAAACCATTCTCTTCAAAACAAGGGAAACTGAACCCTTCATGAGGAATGCAATTATCTACATTGAGCGGACTTTGAGAAATAGTGACCTGCAGACATTGGAAGAGCTCCGGAGCTTGGCTCAGGAGGTTTCTGATAGACTTTTCGAGGAATTTTTTCAATGTCGGAAAAGAACCGCTGAGATAGGATCTAAACGTATTCGTCCAGGGTACAGGGTTCTCACACACTGTCATTCATCCGCCGTTAAGATGGTTTTCAAGGAAGCCGTGAAAAACGGTACAGACTTCGAAGTGATAATAACGGAGACCAGACCTAAGTACCAGGGACGAATAACTGCCAGAGAACTTGTGGAACTTGGGGTTAAGACTACGATGATCGTGGACTCGGCAGTCCGGTCCTTCATAAAGGATACTGACCTTGTCCTCGTTGGGTCTGACGCCATAACTTCGGAAGGAAATGTGATCAATAAGATCGGTTCAAGCCAGGTTGCCCTTGTGGCGCACGAGGCGAGGATTCCTTTCTACGTTGTTACAGAGCTGCTAAAGTTCAACCCTCTGACTATCTACGGCGATTACGAAACTATCGAGGAGAGGGATGCCACTGAGATATGGGAAAATGCCCCTGAAAAGTTAAACATAAGGAATCCGGCCTTCGATGTGATCAGGAGGGATTATATTCATGGGATTGTGTGTGAGGAGGGCATCATCTCGCCTCACTCCGTTACAGAAGTGATCCGGAGACGATATCCCTGGGTACTTGAACCCCTCGGAATCTTACCTAGTTGACCAAGTTTCGAGGGCAGTTGACAATTCCTTGTGATCTCCTGCGTATTCTATGAGTGTTTTCCCTTCTATTACAGCCTTAACAGCCTGTCTTACAGCGGTAGCGCCGCTCTTTGTCCCCATTGGATGACCGTGAATACCGCCGCCTGCTTGTATGACTAAGTCACTGCCAAATATTTTCATGAGATCAGGAACCATGCCCGGATGAAGCCCTCCGGACGCTACGGGAAGAACCGGCCTCAAACCAAACATCGGCTGTTTCAGGGCGTCAACGTTTTCGAGAACATCTTCTTTTGTCTCTGACATCTTCCCGACAGCTGTACCCACATGTAGCTGATCTACGCCCAACAATCGGGCTACTTTAGCTATCACCTTCATGTTGATGCCATGGTTCTTTGAACGAGTGAATGCTGCGTGTCCAGCCCTGTGAGCGTGAATCATCAGATCTAGATCATGGTTCCTAAGTGTTTGAAGGGCGGAGAAGCCGCACGTGATTATGTCAACCATCATGTAACGTCCACCCTGCTCTTGGACATACTCGGCTCTTCTCAACATTTCCTGTGTCTCCGCCGTCACGTTTACCAGGTAGACCTTCTTTTCACCTGTCTCTTCCTCGGCCTGGTCCCTCATCTCAAGCGTCTCAGTTACGCGGTCCACGAAAGGATTGAATAGTTGACTACTCAGGTTCTCGTCGTCTTTTACTATGTCGCATCCTCCGACCCACGCTTCATATGCGACTTTTGCGTGATCGTAGGTTCTCAGCCCGAGCTTTGGTTTTATTATGGTTCCAACAAGAGGTCTGTGTTCAACCTGGAGGAGCTTGCGGATTCCAGAGATCCCGAATCTGGGTCCTTTGAAGCTTTTCACTAAGCTCTCTGGAAAATGAACGTCGTTAAGCCTAAGATTTTTTAGTGCTTCCAGTCCAAAGACGTTTCCAGCGACGCTGCTCAAAATATTTGCCATATTTCCAGGCTCGAAGAGCTCGACAGGGTATGCTATTTTACATTCATTCTTCTCAAGGCTGAAAACTGTTGCATGAAGCCTGTTAATATACGGCTTTTCCGTAGTGAGCTCCGTCCAGGTCCCTATTGAACTCTCCGCGGCTATGCCCCCCGCCGCCTCTTTCAGGGATATTCCTTCTGGTTCTAGATGAAAATCGCAAACTAAATCAGTTTCAGATGGAACATGTTCAAGGTTTACAAAGTCAATGTATCGCATTTTAACTCTCCTTGGAAATCTTCATGTTGTGCTACGATTTAATTAGTCTACCGTTGATAATTATGCGTATCGGGTTCTGGGGGATGAACAGAGATGAAATTTAAATCCAGACTTTTAGACTTTGAAGCATTCGGTAAACTTATCGTGGTATTAAGCACAAAGGATGCGAATAAACTAGGAGTCATCTCCTCAGACAGGGTCAAGCTCAATGCAAAGGGTTCAGAGGTGGTTGCAATCCTCAACACAGCCTCAGAGTTCCAGGATGGAACCCTTGGGGTTTTCAAGGAGGTTAGATCGGAGCTAGGTCTTCATGAGGGCGATATCATCCATGTCATGCCTGCAGAAAGACCCGAATCCCTCGACTTCATACGGGAGAAGATCATGGGAGATAAGCTGACAGCTTCAAAGGCAAGAATGATCGTAGAAGATGTCGTAGAGAGACACCTCAGCGACATAGAGCTCGCATCCTTCGTAACCGCCCTTCAGATACATGGCACAACCATGGAGGAAGCTGAGTCCCTGTCCAGAGCCATGATCAATGCTGGGAAATCCGTTAGCTTCGACTGGAAGCCGATACTGGACAAGCACAGCATAGGTGGGATTCCCGGAGACAAGACTACCCTTCTCTTGGTTCCAATCATAGCGGCGGCGGGATACACCATTCCAAAATCATCCTCCCGAGC
>DAOVCM010000214.1 GCA_030670015.1 Candidatus Bathyarchaeota archaeon | reverse complement strand
CAGCTCGACGTGGCGTCGTCCGCAGATGGGCAGCGTCTCCGCGACGAGGCGTTGGCCGAGGCCTATGGTTCGGTACTTGGGGTGGACGATTACCCGGGATATTATGGTCCAGTCTCGGTTTAGCTCCTTGATGCTGGGGCTGTAGCCGACTACGTTTTTTCTTCCTGAGACGTTGATGGGTGGGTAGGAGTAGGCTATTACGCCGACCAGTTCGTCGTCTCGTTCGAGGGCGTAGAACATGTGGGGGACGGGGACGTTGTGGTTTCGGTAGTGGAGGTGGGCGAGTTGCTGGTAGTCCTGTCTCTTCGCAAAGCGGAGGGTTATCTCTTTGTACATGGTGCAGTATGGTGCCTCCGTGTTTTTTCTGTAGTTGACGTGGATCTGGTCGCCCCATCCCTTGTGGATGAGGATGGAGGGGTTGAGGTCTTCCTGGAGGTCGGTGTGGGTGGTGGCGACAATGAGGGTTGCGCCGCTGCGGCGGGACAGCTTCTGGATGTTGTAGGCGACGATCTTGGCGGTGGTTCTGTCGAGGGTGCTGCAGAACTCGTCGGCCAGCCAGTACTTCCTGCCCTCGGCGATCATCCTGGCTATCTTGTAGCGGTAGCGCTGTCCCTCGCTCAGCTGGTCGTACTCTCGGAGGAAGAGGAAGGCGTCGTTGAGGCCGACCCTGCTGAGGAGTCGGAGGGCGTCGTGGAATGTGTCGCAGACGGTGTCTATGAGGGACTGCTCTGTGTCGACGGGGATGTCGTCGATTTTTACGGCCTCGTCCCCTAGGTCTTCCTCGATGGCCCTCAGCAGCACCGACTTTCCTGAGCCGCTGTCCCCGGTTATGTATACCACGTCCCTCTCTGCCAGCTTGAGCTCGAAGTCCCTGTAGAGAACGTGTTCATGCTCGTCGTCGACGCCTAGTCCGAAGGCCTCCGCGACCTCAAGGGTACGCCCAGTGAGGGGCGCCCGGGTCTTGAAGCTCACGTCGTAGACGTAGCACCCGCGTTCCTTGTCGTATCTACGGTTTTTCCTCTCCGCCTTTACCAAGATGATGTCCTGGATTGATGTTCTCCTCATGTAAGACACTGATATACCCAGAATTAGTTAAATTATATATATATTTCCTAAATTATTAGGGTGAATTATGGAAGCGATTTTTTACCCTCTCCTCTTAACCTTAACAGTGCATCACTTAGTTGACGTCTTTAACTGCTTTCGAGATCATTCGTTTAACCATCTATAACCAAGTGCAGGAGACTGCACGCACGCCTAATCTAGAAGTACGTGTGCTGGGATTGAGGTAGGTCCTTCAATGACAGGAGGGGAGCCGTCTGAGTGCTCCAAGATGAGGGGGAGGGGCTGTACATCGCGTGGGAGCTGCAGAAGAACAAGTCCATCAACAGGATCTCGAAGGAGCTGGGCCGCAGGTACAAGCACATCATGAGGATAGCCCACACGGTCATGGAACGTGTCAAGAGGGGGGTTTCTTGCACGCGGGTGAATTCAATAATTGTGTGTAAAATGGTTTTATGCCCGAGGATTTTGTTGAGGATGTCTATCGCTCGCGCATTGATCGTGTATCTGAAGACTAACTATCTGCCTGTTTTATGTTACCGGGCTTCTACCCGATGCTCCAGCATGTTGGCCCGGTCTACCGCCATCTTTTGGAGCCATGCCATGGGGACCTTGAGTTCTCTGACCTTCTTGGCGAAATGGTGGCAGTTGATGTACGCCGGCGAGTTGCAGATACGCCTGAAAAAGTACTTGGTGACAGGGACTTCGCAGTCGTGGAGGTATGGGCAGTCCTTCCTCTTGAGCTTCCTCTGGAAGGTTTCAGAGAGTGTTGACGTCTAATTTCACCCGTTTGTGTCTGTGCACCGATAACCTGTATTTGTGATCCATCATTATATGATTTATGTTTAACCGTATGTCAGTTCCGTAATAGTTTTATCCAGTTTCTTTACCACCCTTTACTCAGGTGTGCACTGTCGAAGAATGTGAGAGGGCTGATATGGAGCAGGTTTATCAGTTTAAGGTTGCTTTGAAAGATCAAAAGAGGCTCTGGCGACGCATTGAGGTCAAGGGAGCCCAGACACTTGGCGACTTCGACCGTATCATACGTGAGGCGTTCAAACACGACGTGTGGGATCATCTAAGCGAGTTTTTCCGGGGAAGAGTATGGCGTTCTGAGGGTTTAGGTGAAATCCAACCCGGTGGAGGGGGTAGCGGAGACAGAAAGCGAATTGACAGATTAGGTCTCTCAGAGGGAGACAAGATGGAGTATGTCTATGATTTCGGCGAAGACGTCCAGCATATTATTACCCTGGAGAGGGTTGTGGAGGTGGATGAGGCCGCGAAATATCCACGTATCGTCTCCCAGAACAAGCCCAAGTATAGATACTGTGAGGAATGCGAGAAGCTGGGCAAGAAGATTGTTGCCACATGGATCTGCGTTGATTGTTCCAACGAGGCGGGGCGAGATGTATTGTTATGCGAGGAATGCGTAATGAAGGATCATGAGGACCACTACGCTGCAGAGATGCTCTACTGAAATCTATCGAATGTACAAAACGATGAAGAGGAGACATCAAGCCCAAAGCTGCCACTAATACCGCACGCGCCAGCGTGTAACGAAATTTCATCGCCTTCCTATGTGGCGCTAATTTAAATGCTGGATAAGCCCGCGCGCGCGATGAGGATGAAAAACATCCCTCCCCTCCTCTAAACCACACATATACAACCACCCGAGAGAGCAGAGGCGGACTCAAAACCATGGAGGAGAACCGTACATTCGTTCTCACAGAGCTCCTCAGAGAAGACAAGCCAGAACAGGCTTACACGCCCGAGGAAGAGGAGGAGAACAAGAAGAGGCTGCTAAGGTTAAGATACACCTAAAATATAA
>DAOVCM010000151.1 GCA_030670015.1 Candidatus Bathyarchaeota archaeon | reverse complement strand
CAGGATCAGGAGGTGATGACCTTTGAAGGAATCGACTACGACTACGTTGTCTATGACGAGCCCCCGGATTCGGATATATACACTGCGGTAGAGCGGGGTCTGGTAGTATCCGATGGATTCTCCATGATCGCAATGACCCATCTGTCTCAGCCCTGGTTGCTGGATCTGGAGGATCGATCAGTAGACATGGGGGGACAAGACCCCGACATTCGGGTAATCGAGGCAGGATCGATCTATGATAATGTGAAGGAGAAAGGTGGGTTCCTTACTCTAAATGCTGTAGAGGACTTTGTGAAGATAGTTCCCAAAGAGCAGTTCGATGCTCGGGTATTAGGTAAGAGAATAAAGTCCGGCTCCTTGATCTATTCCTCATTCCGTGACGAGCACCCCTATGTAATCCCCTCCTTTGATGTGCCCAGTCACTTTACCAAATATGAGGCGGTAGACCCACACGACGGCCAAGATACTTTGTGGCTGTTCGGGGCTGTCATGCCCCATGAGATCAGTATTCTTGGGAATGTGGTAAACCGTGTGTTGATTATAGATTATCTTAGGCTTCATCCGACGTTGTCCATATCAGAGATGGTAAAAAAAATAAAAGAGAGACGGTTGGAGTTGGAGTACGCGGGCTGTGATCCAAGGGTGGCTTTATTAGACGGAAAGTATGGTAGTCAGCGTAGGGCCACGATGGACGCCAAGGAGCCTGCTACATGGCACGACAAGCTCCAGGAGGCAGGTGTAGGGTATGTTGTGTTATCCAGTTGCAAGCGTGATGAAGGAGGGTTGGCGGTAGGGCATAAGTTGGTACAGGAATATCTCCGCCCCCAGTTCTTTAAAATCGAAGAGGAGGCTTACCCTGGAGTGGTGTTTTTCGACCGGTGTTGTGGGGCTGGGGGGCCGGTGGAGGCGATGCGGAAATACCGATACAAAATGGGAAGTGACAAGCCGGAAGAGGACTTTAAAGGGTGGCCCGACGCAGTTCGTTACCTACTTATGTATCAACCCTCATATATTGACCTTCACCATGGATTGCAGCGTCAGGGAAGTGGGTTTAGACCAAAAGACAAAAGAGCAGGAAGATGAAGAGTGGTTACGGTACGGAGGCGATGAGGAATTGTGGCTACAACCTTGTATTATTGATGAGCAGCGGAAATGGATGCCGGAACAGGCCCTTTGGGCAGCCGTGATCCATCAGGCTGTTACTGATTTGTTTTGGCTCCCGAAGCTGACAGACAAGACTGCGCCGGAGGCCGTACAGAGGCTTCAGGGGGCATGTTCTATTAGATGTTCGGCGTACTCTTTCCTGTTCTCTAACCTACCAATGTTCAACCGCCACCGTCGCTGGGTATTTGAGTCTGCGGGCATAGGCGATTTAGACCTGCGGAAGTTGAGAAAGCAGGCGGATGAGTTTCAAAGGAGTTTGTGAGGAGAAGGAGGCAAAACATGGCAGAAACATTAAACCCAAGTGAGGCTGTTTACGGCTTTGCCGCATGGCTAACATGTAGGGACGAAAGGACTGTGATGTCAGCATCAGACGATGCGGCACCAATTGTTGAACTGGTTAAACAGTTCTGTGAGGTCAACAATCTACCAGATGTTTCGGATCAATGGCCAAATAATTTAATCCATCCATCCGGTGAGGTTGCTGTTCCTAGTGTTGGAGTTAACCAGTAAGGCAGAAAGGTGCGGAAAATGCCAAGAATGAAGCGGGAGGGAGCACGAACCAAACCGGAGTTTAGGGAACCTGACGTGTTATACAAACTGTGGGTCTATACCCCATCAGGTAGGATGATGAGACAGTACCGTACACCTAATATGATGGAGCGGTACAAGAGGTATTATAAGGAGAAGGGATGGAAGATAAGGAAGGCATAGAAGGCTGGGAAAAGGTTGCCAAGGATCTAGCTGAGTCTCATGTCTCGGGGTTTTTGGATATACTGAGGCCATTGCTCATTGAACATATGATTCATGGTTTTAAGTATGGTATGGAGTTTGATAGAGTCAATTCGGTATCTTGTTCTGTTTTGAGGGGTGAGCAGTGTCTTTATTACCAAAAGGAACGGAGTGATCCGCTAGGAGGGAGCAAGAATGGAGAATAAAGAGGATACGAAGAAGGAGAATGTTGGCACTTTACAGGAGCTTCTGGCCGAGTTGGAGCATGAGCAATGGCAGCAGTGGTCCAGAACCTTGGCGACTGAGTTAGTACTTATTGATGAGTTTATTAGGGCAGGCCAAGTGGATAGTGCTAGGGAGCTTATAGAGCGCAGACTGACATGTTGGAGACAGAACTGGAGGCCGTATTCGGAGCTGTCGGAAGAGACAAAGGACCATGATCGGAAGTGGGCGGATAGGGTCATAGGCATTTTTAAACAATGTCTAGTTGAAAGGGTTCCACGTTCAATTATGATTCATGTGTGGCGGAGGCTGTTATGATTAAGTTCCCCCCGGTTATTCTGGTTGGTGGATGCGACATCCGTATTGTCTATCCACATACCTTTAAGGAGCGCACAGACTTGTTTGGTCAGTATGACCACTCTTTAAGGGAGATTCGTGTAGTCGGAGTTGATGGTGGAGGAAGTCTCTGTGCCCCCTTTCATACTATGACAACTTTTGTCCATGAACTCATTCATGCTATGGACTTCCATACCGGACATAGGATATTTGAGAATAATGAGAAAGCTCTGGACGGGCATGCTGAAACATGGTGCCAAATACTCCGGGATACGAATGGTTTGAGGTTTTTGCTTGATGAGTGAGATGCTGAGAATAGTCACTGTAACTAATATGGAGCAATATCAGACTGATCCATGGGTATTAGAATATGTTCCTTACACGGAGTATTATGTGGCCGACTGTCTCAGTCTGGATTCGTGGAAAACCCTGCGGCCTATCCCTCATACCCGAACATGGTGTCCGCTCAATAGTTTCAACCTCTTGGGTAGGTTCCACACCTCCAATTGGGACCAACTGGAGAACGATGTTAGGAATGGCATGATCCATAGGCAGTGTCCTCATCGTATATATCTGTGCTGCCTTCAGGGAGCGGGGGATTTGGTGATGCTCTCTACATTTGCGCGTCACTTACAGGAAACTTTCCCAGACGCCCCTATACGTGTGGGTACCTATTCAAAGTTTGCAGAGATCCCACAAGCTTGCCCCATGGTAGACTCAGTAGAACCCCATACTGTGGGCCAACCCACAGACCTAAAATATAGTAGTCTAAGGGCCGAGGCAAAAGGACGTGCTTACTTTTTCCATTATCCACGTGCTTTGCGCCCACTGGTCTTGGGGGCGATAGAGTCCGGGTGGTCTAAATATGAGTTTGCGGAATTACTGTTTGGGATGAAGATACCAGATAGGGAGCCACAGATAGAGATGAAAGAGGAAATACCGGAACCTATTGGGAAGATCTTTCTTTCCTCTGCCAACGGTAGACCCCTCGTGGGCCTTCATTGGCATGCTTCGTCCCCAGACCGTTCGTATCCACAGATATTGGATATTGTGGCTCGTTTCCCCCATGTCCATTTTGTACTTTTTGGGTGTGGGTGGAAGTCAACTGATGACCCACGTGGATCGAATATTACCAACCTCTGTGGTCGCTGCTCCTATGCTGAATCTCTAGCAGCATTCCGACAACTGGATTGCGCCGTGGTAGTAGACAGTATCATGCTCCACCTTGCCAAACTAACCACTACCCCAACCTTGGCCCTGTTCGGCTGGTCCCCTGCGTCCTGGTCAGGCCCATATCCCGAAAATATTACGTGCACTGAGGCGAAGGGAATGCAGA
>DAOVCM010000255.1 GCA_030670015.1 Candidatus Bathyarchaeota archaeon | reverse complement strand
GCCGACCTCCTAGCAGCCGTTGTGTTGAAGCGGCCTGAGGCTGGAGTTTTCGTCAGGGCAGCTTCCCTTATGGTTCTTTCTCAGTCCATGTACTCCAGTGTCATATCCGTGTTGGCTGGTTTAGAGAGGATGGACTATAGGGCCGCCGTCAACGTGGTTCAGGCTGTTGTCAAGGGAGCCTGTTCCCCCTTGCTGGTGTACCTTGGATACGGGGTTTCAGGCGCAGTTATTGGTCAAGTTCTTGGCTTAATAGCGGCCTCATCCATTGGCTTCCTCTTTGTCATATCCTCAACATCGAAGTTGGGTAATCCGGATGAAGACATCTTGGGGTTTTCAGGCAACCTGAGACTTATACTGGGATTTGGGTTACCTCTTTTTCTGGGAGGTCTAGTTTCAGGTTTCGCCAGCAGGCTTATCGGTCTCCTCCTGTCCTGGTTTGTATCTGATAATGTGATTGGGAACTATAACGTGGCTTCAAGGTTCACAGCTCTCATCGGCCTCGTCACCGGGTCGATCGGGGTAACACTGTTCCCTACCTTCTCAAAGTTCAGTCACGCTTCTGAACCGGAGCAAACCAGAGAGGCGTTCCAGGGCTCAGTAAGATACTCCGCTATTGTCGTGCTCCCATTGACACTGCTGTTGATGACGGTCTCGAAGCCTGCGATATACACGCTGTTCACCTCAAAGTATCCGGAGGCTCCCATATTCTTCGCGTTGCTATTGATTCCGATGATGTATGTAGGAACAGGCTCTCTCTCCCTCAGTAGTTTCCTCAACAGTCAAGGAGACACCGGTACCACCATGAAGATTAACTTGATATCTTCCATTCTTTCCATTGTGCTCTCCCCGATTCTGGTTTGGATCTGGAATATATACGGGTTGATGGCTAGCATCATTATCTCAGGGTTTTTTGGAAACATCCTTGGCTTGCTAGTGCTGCGTAAAAAGTATAGTATTTCCCCCAATCTAAAGCACACGGGGAGAACGTTGCTCTGTTCCACGATCTCAGCAGTATTCTCATACGGGGCGATGTGGTTTCTACCCTCTTCTGTCCCCCTGTTCAATCTGTTCGTCGGATCAGCCATTTTTCTCGCTTTATTCCTCGTTCTCGCTCCCCTTACAGGGACTCTTGAGATGCAGGATATAAAGAACATAGACTCAATGTTGGTAGGGTTAGGAATCATCTATCCGTTCGCACGCTTTGTCCTCGACGCTGAGGAGAAGATATTACAGTTAATTCTTCGGGGAAAAAACAGGGTCCATATCTGAGTCTCCACAAGTTCTTAGCCTACTTCGCACATCAAGGTACTCCCTTCCACCTCTGGGGATATATCGTGAATGGCGGTTTTTTCGTCTTACTTTTTGTGTGTTGGCTTGTGTTTCTTACGCCTTTCGGATCTTGGCTTATACTGTTCTTCCCGTGTTCTTCACGGCAACCGCACGAAGTTGTGTTAGTTGCTGATTTAGTGTGTGTTTTTCAAGTAGAACCCATTTCAAAGTAGTTTTATCGTTCTTTTTCTATCTTCTATTAGAAAGGTTCTAGTCTCTTGCGGGCTTCCTTTTTTTTATAGAATTACAGGTGTGAGAGAATAATATGATTGGAAAATAAAGTTGGACTATACACACGTTTAGGAAGTATATCTTTACCTTTCCAAAGGGCGGGACTGCCTATTCTCGCGTGTATTACGATGTTGATGATCTATGTCGCAATCTTGGTTAATGAAGTGTGACTAATAACTTAAGTGTGAAAATAAATGTGTGAATAATTATTATTTCTATAGTACTAATAGGGAAAGTGAATAGGTGAAAAGTTAATAAGGGCAAGTATAGAGTAAAGGGGAGTGATCGGGGATGATTTATGTTGGAGACCATCTTGCTTTCTGGATTTTCACTGCAATAGAGCTAGGCTTTCTCAGCGTCGCGATACTCATCTCCTGGTTGATTGGCGCCAAGAAGCCTAACAAGACAAAGTTGACCATTTATGAGTGTGGTCAAAAGCCATTCGGCAACGCACACGATTTCAAGATTCTTGGCATAACACGGTATTTTGGATACGCGGTTGTGTTCTTTGCCCTCGACGCCTTCGTCTGGGTTGTGCTCACCGCCGCCATGTCCATAAATTACACCTTTGAAACGATCTCCATCGTCTCTGTTTACATCCTCATCGTCCTCGTCGGTATCGGGTACTTCCTGGCTGAACTGAGGAAGCTGGTGAGGTAGATGCAAAAGGATACAAAGGAAATAAAGAGGAACTTCGATTTTGTACCTGGTTCAAAACATGTTTATGACCTGATAGACTACGTCGCTGGCTGGTCTCGTAAATACTCGATCTGGCCCATTCACTTCGTAACCGGATGCTGCAGCCCTGAGTTCATGCAGGTCTCCGGGTCCCGTTATGACATGGAACGCCTCGGCATCCTCCCCTTCGCCAGTGTCAGGCAGTGCGACTGCATCATGGTCGTCGGCATCGTCTCCCGGAAGATGGCTCTCAGGGTCAAGTACCTGTACGACCAGATGGGGGAGCCCAAGTACGTTGTCGCCGTCGGCGCTTGTGCCACTGGAAAGGGTCCATTTTTCGACTCCTAC